>DASYMY010000066.1:0-9328 GCA_036008825.1 Glaciihabitans sp. | reverse complement strand
ATCGCAGAGACGGATCTCGACGTGGTGTTTTTTGCCCACTTCGGGTCAACCGATACCGCTGTTTCGGTTGGAGACAGCCTCGTGCACGAGGCCATCCTGGCGAAGATGACCTCGACGCGGGCCCAGATTGTGCCCACAACTCACTCCCCCGCGGCCGCGCACATTGCCCGTGGCGCCGCCCTGTCAATCAGTAGCCGCTACCACCCTGCGGTGTTCGCGGTGTCGGCAGGTGTCCCCACAATCGGCATTTCAGTCGACGACTACACCCACACCAAACTCACCGGGGCTCTCGGCAATTTTGGGCAGACCGCGGTGCTGCCACTGACTGAGCTTCTCGCCGGTGCAGGACCAGCTTTGGCGGCCGAGGTCTGGAGCAACCGGGAGTCGATCCGTTCCGAGGGGCAGCGCACCACCGAGAGCAACCGTGCAGGGTCAGCCGTCTGGTGGGATCGGGTAGTCGCCGCCTTCCAACCCCGCGCCTAGGCCTCCTGCGCCGCCGAGAGTAGAGCTTCGTTCGCCCTGGTTAGAGGGCGATCAGCACAGTGATCAAAACTCCGGCAACGATGGTGCCGAAGAGGATGCCGGCGAACCACCACATGTAGTTGGGTTTCTTTGCGCTAACCTGCGCTCCGGCTTCCTCTAGAGCGGGCGGCCACGCCTTGAGTACGGCCACACCGGCGTTGTACTGGCCAACGAGGATGGCCGAACCGGCGACCTGAGCGAGGGCTCCCGCTGCGGCGCCACCGGCTGCACTGGCCAGCGCGCCAGCTCCGAACACTCCGACACCCATCGCCGAGGCGTCGCGGGCACGGGCAGCGTCGGCGAGTTCACGCTGCTGTGCGGCGGTGAATGGTTTGGACAGCGCACCTGCCGTGCCAATGAAGTCGTAGGAGTGACCGTTGACGGTGATCGTCAGGGTTCCCCATCCGCTGAACGAGGCGGTGACCTGGGCGACGTCGGCGTCAAACACGGTTTCTGTTGCCGTAGTGAAACGCACTCGTCCCGCCGAAAGGGTGAGAATTCCGGGAGGGCACTGGTTGCCAAAGAGTTTGCTTTTGCGCCAGTACATCCCCGATTTGAGCTCGGGCACTCCCGCAGCTGGCGTGCTGCCTGCTGTGGTGGCGCTGTCGGGCTGGGTGTAGTCCTTGTTCTGCTCCATACCGGGCAGCCTATCGGACCCCCATTCCAGGGGGTCCGATAGTGAGAATTACCCGGTCATCGGGTTCTGCGGTTGTGCTACTCGGCTGTGCGCGCCGCTCTCTCCAGCACCAGTTCGCGAACCCGGGCGGCGTCAGCCGAACCGCGCATGGCTTTCATCACCGCACCGATTACGGCGCCAGCTGCTTGCACTTTGCCGTCACGGATCTTCGCAAGCACGTCGGGCTGCGAAGCCAACGCCTCGTCAATGGCAGCGATCAGCGCGCCGTCGTCTGACACCACTTTGAGTCCGCGAGCGTCAACAACTTCGTGCGGTGCTCCCTCGCCGGCGATAACCCCTTCGAGAACTTGTCGGGCTAAACGGTCGGTCAGATCGCCCGCCTCGATCAGTGCAATAAGTTCCGACACGTGCAGGGGTGAGATCAGTGTCGACGCGTCGACACCGGCAATGTTTGCCAGACGGGCAATTTCGCCTGTCCACCATTTTCGTGCGGACTGAGCGGATGCCCCTTCCGCGACGGTCTCTTCCACCTCGACCAGCAGGCCCGAGTTGAGAACGTCTTGGAATTCGAGGTCGGTGAAACCCCAGGCGTCCTTCAGCCGGCGGCGGCGGATTGCCGGGGCCTCCGGGAGGGCCAACCGCAGCTGTTCAATGAGCTCAGCGCCGGGAACAACGGGCAGCAGATCGGGCTCAGGGAAGTAGCGGTAGTCGTCGGCGTCACTCTTGGGCCGGCCAGCGCTGGTCACGCCGGTGTCTTCGTGCCAGTGGCGGGTTTCCTGCTGGATGGTGCCGCCCTTGGCGAGGATGGCTGCCTGGCGCTGGATTTCGTAACGGATAGCGCGCTCGACGCTGCGCAGCGAGTTGACGTTCTTGGTCTCGGTGCGAGTGCCCAGTTTTCCGGAACCACGGGGCGAGAGCGAGATGTTGGCGTCACAGCGCAGGTTGCCGCGTTCCATTTTGGCGTCCGAGATACCGAGGGAGACCACAATGTCGCGAATGGCCGACACATACGCTTTGGCAAGCTCTGGGGCATCCTTCTCTGCGCCGAAGATCATGTTGGTGACAATCTCAACGAGGGGAACGCCGGCGCGGTTGTAGTCGACCAGTGAGTAGTCAGCACCCTGAATACGACCGGTGGATCCACCAACGTGGGTGAGCTTGCCGGCGTCTTCTTCCATGTGAGCACGCTCGATGGGGATCTGGAAGGTGCGGCCGTCGGCGAGCTCAACCTCGACGTTGCCGTCGAAGGCAATTGGCTCGTCGAATTGGCTGATCTGGTAGTTCTTTGGGGTGTCAGGGTAGTAGTAGTTTTTGCGCGCGAATCGGCTGGATTCGGCAATCGAGCAGCCCAGCGCCAGCCCCAGGCTGATCGAGTACTTGATGGCTTCCTCGTTGACGACGGGAAGTGATCCGGGCAGCCCCAAATCGAGCGGGGTGATGTTGGTGTTGGGTTCACCACCGAAGTAGTTGGGGGCATCGGAGAACATCTTGGTTTTGGTGTTCAGCTCAACGTGCACTTCGAAGCCGAGGACGGGTTCGAACAGCTCGAGAGCCTTGTCGAAGTCCATTAGTTCTGCTTTAGCCATTAGACGGCTCCCTCTTTTGCTGCAAACATTTCGGTTGGACCAAGATCGGGGGCCTGGCTGAGCAGGGTGTGGCCCCATTTTTCCTCGAGCAAACGCTCCAGGGTGGCGCCAAGCGCGTAGAGACGCTCATCGGCGCGAGCGGGCGCCATGATCTGCAGTCCCACCGGCAACCCATCTTCCGGGGCAAGCCCGATGGGCAGGCCCATTCCGGGGATTCCGGCGAGGTTCGCCGGGATCGTGGTGATGTCGTTGAGGTACATCGCCAGTGGATCTTCCAGCTTCTCCCCCAACTTGAACGCTGTGGTGGGGGCGCTGGGGCTGACGAGAACATCAGCCTGAGAGAACGCGGCGTCGAAGTCTCGCTGAATAAGGGTGCGCACCTTCTGGGCACTGCCGTAGTACTCGTCGTAGTATCCGGCGCTGAGCGCATAGGTTCCGAGGATGACACGGCGCTTGACCTCGGGGCCGAAACCGGCGCCGCGGGTTGCGCTCATCACGTCTTCCACCGTGCCGCCACCCTTCGGGTTCACACGCAGGCCAAATCGGACCGAGTCAAAACGGGCCAGGTTGCTCGATGCCTCCGCGGGGAGGATCAGGTAGTACGCCGCGACGGCGTATTCGAAGTTCGGCGCGCTGACCTCTACGATTTCGGCTCCGGCGGCTTCCATCATGGCGAGAGATTCGTGGAAGCGCTGGCTCACCCCGGCCTGAAAGCCGGGCGCGTCGAGTTCTTTGACCACACCAACACGCAGGCCCTTGAGGGATTCTGCGCGGGCGCCGGCGCGGGCGGCTTCGGCGAAGGACGGCCAGGTGTCTTTCAGCGAGGTGGAATCACGCGGGTCGTGCCCACCAATGATGTCGTGCACCAAAGCGGAGTCGAGCACCGTGCGCGATACCGGACCTACCTGGTCAAGCGAGGAGGCCAAGGCAATGGCACCGTAGCGCGAGACCGACCCGTAGGTGGGTTTAACCCCAACGGAGCCGGTCACGGCGGCCGGCTGACGGATGGAGCCACCCGTGTCAGAGCCAAGGGCAATGGGAGCTTCAAATGCCGCAACCGCGGCGGCGGAGCCACCACCGGATCCGCCGGGGATGCGGTCCAGGTCCCACGGGTTGTGGGTGGGCCCGTATGCGGAGTGCTCGGTGGAGGAGCCCATTGCAAACTCGTCCATGTTCGTTTTGCCGAGCGGGATGAGGTTGGCGGCACGCAAGCGTGCAACAACGGTGGCGTCGTACGGAGGAATCCAGCCCTCAAGGATCTTGGATCCCGCGGTGGAAGGCATCCCAATGGTGCAGAGGACGTCTTTGATGGCGATCGGAACACCGGCAAGAGCGCCGAGGCTTTCCCCTGCCGCACGCTTTGCATCAACGTCCGCCGCAACGCTCAGCGCTTCGGCGTTGATGTGCAGGAAGGCATGAATGTCGCCGTCGACGGCAGCGATGCGGTCGAGGTGGGCCTGGGTGACCTCGACGGAGGAGATTTCTTTGCTGGTGAGCTTTTCACTCAACTCGGCGGCACTGAGATGGATCAACGTCATTACTGTTCTTCTCCCAGGATTGCGCTCACTTTGAAGCGGCTTCCATCGTGTTCGGGGGCTCCGGCGAGCGCCTGCTTCGTGGTCAAGGTGTCGCCGGGAACATCCGGGCGGAACACATTCGTGAGCGGAATCGGGTGGCTGGTAGCTGGCACATCCGGGGTGGCGACCTCGTTGACCTTGGCTACGTTGTCGAGGATGGCGCCGAGCTCACCGGTGAGTTTTCCGATCTCTTCGTCTGTCAAAGCTATGCGGGACAGACCGGCGAGGTGGCGCACCACGTCGGGGGTGATCCCGTCGGCGGGCTCAGGGTGAATTTCAGACATGCGACTCCGTAGAAGTGTCGAGCGGTGGGTATCTGACCAGTGTATTCGGGTGGGCTCCAGCTCTGGCGTAGTTGTGGTCTCACAAGCGGTGCGCCAGTGTGGAGCACACGTAATCCCCCACCACTTGGAGCCTGCGCTGATGGAAAAAACAGCAACTGACCCGAACGTTTATATCGATTCGGCGGATGAGGAGTTCCGGGCGGATCTTCGGCAACTGGATGCCGAAATCACGGCGGCCTTCAGCAACCACGATCGGACGATGTGGGAGGGCGTATTTTGGGGCGGAACTGAGCAGCGCATCATCGGCTACGGCTCTCTTGTGCAGGCGCGCCCTCGAAAGCAATCCATTGAGTGGTTCATCGTGGGTCTGGCTGCACAGAAGCAGTACATCAGCCTCTACGTGAACGTGGTCGAAGACGGACACTATCTGGCGGAGAAGTTGGCTTCCAGACTGGGCCGCGTGAAGGTGGGGAAGAGCGTCATTTCGTTTCGCTCGCTCGCCGAGGTGAATCGGGAGGCGCTGAGCGAGTTGATCGCGGCAGCGGCAGCGTCGAAGTCGTTATAGTGCCTGCATGGCTACCCCTGACTTTGTCCTAACTCTGCGCGAAAAGATTGGCACAGCACCGTTGTGGTTGTCGGGGGTGACCGCGGTGGTTCTGCGTGACGAAGAAGTGCTGTTGGTGCGCCGCTCTGACAACGGCGAATGGACCCCGGTCACCGGCATCATCGATCCAGGTGAGGAACCCGCCATTGCTGCGGTGCGCGAAGTAGCCGAGGAAGCCGCCGTCACCGCCGTGCCGGAGCGGTTGGTTTGGGTACGGGTGACCGAACCCAAGGTCTACCCAAATGGTGACGAGAGCCAGTTCCTTGATCTGGTGTTTCGGTTGCGGTGGGAGTCAGGCGAGCCCCATCCCGCCGATGGTGAGAACAGCGAAGCACGCTGGTTCTCCCTCGCGCAGCTTCCCCCAATGTCAGCGGATATGCAATCCCGTATTCGTGCAGCTGTCGACAATCATCCGCAAACCCGGTTTCACTTCACACCACAAACGCCAGTAGAAGAGCAAGAAGAAGCAGTACACCCGTAACGATGGCGGATACCACTATCGACCACCGGGGCTTACCTGCCGGCCAGGTCGGTAGCGCCGCGTAGCGCAGCACCACACCGGCGATACCGGAGGCCACCAACACAACGGGAACCAGCCACAGCGCCACGGGCACTGCACCCCATGGCACAAACAAGCGCACCATGATCAGAACAATCACGGTGTCACCCACCGAGGTGATCGCGCCAACCCGACTGGTGAACTTCAGCCATCGGGTGGGTCGGAATGCGGCCACAACCAGCCCAGCAGGAAACAGCAGCCCCACAGCCGTGAGAGCGACAAGAAACCAACTCATTCGGTGCCCTGTTGCAACAGCTCAAGCCCAATCGCGTCCACCGAAACGGCGGTATCAGACAGCACAACGACACCGCGTCCGGTTTTGCGGTCCATCCCCACAAAGCTGGCAAACCCGCCGGTCATACCGTTGTGCCAGGTAACCTCACGGCCCTCAGCGCCCGCTGGAGTGGTGAGCCAGGCGTAGCCGACCTGCGCGCCCTCCCCAGCAGATGCTCGAGGGTCAAGGGCCTGCACCCCTACCGCAGTTCCATCTAGCTGCGACGCGATGTATCGCACCATGTCAGACGCAGTGGAGCGGATGCTACCCGCGGCGGCATACGCATTCATCGTCCACGGGTCGGCGGCACGTCCCGTTGCGGTGAACCCGGACGGCGACGTTGATAATAGATCCGCAGTGGTGGTGGGCACAAAGCTGTCTGCCATATCGAGCGAGCCGAACACCCGCTCGGTGACGAGGCCGGAATATGTCGTGTCGGCTGCAGCGGCGAGGGCCTGCCCGAGCAGCGCGAAGCCGAGGTTGGAGTAAGCGAACTCCGCCGGGTCGGCGAGTGTGGCCGCACGAGTTTGCGCAAGCAGCGCTGCTAAATCAAAGCGGTACGGATCGCCCGCTGTGAACTGGGTCCCAATGGCGGAGAGGATTACGTCGGGTGTCAGCGGCAGCCGCGGAAGCCCGCTGCGATGGGTGGCGAGGGCGAGAAGGGTGACATCGGCGGCGGGGCTCTCCCCCAGGTCGAGAAGTTCGCCCAGGCGAGTATCTTCGCTCACCTCCCCTCGCCTAATGGCGTCGGCGAAGAGGGCCGCGGTGATCGTTTTAGTCACGGAGCCGATTTCATACTCCGTGTCATCCGCTGCTCCGAAATGCGCGAACGTGGTGGAGTCTCCGTCAACAACAGCGACGCTGAGACGGTGATGGGGCCCCGGGGATGCGTCGAGTAAGTCCGACACGGTCGCCACAAGCTCCATGTCCCCACCTGTAACGGTCATCAGCTGCGGTGGCCGAGGAAACGCCACAATTCCGATAAGGGTGGTGACCGCAGCGGCGGCGCCGGCGATGGCCCAGGATTTGGGGATTTTCATAGAACTCTCCGTGCTGCGCTCAGAATGATCAGGAGGGGAACAACTCGCTCAGGTGGAACGCTGTAGTGGCCGCGTCCGCCAGCCAACAGCCAACCGGCCGCGACGAGCTGGCTGAGGTGGTGATACAGCTGCCCTGTTGTGCCCATACCTTCGCCAGCGCCCAATTCGGCGACGGTCGTTACTCCGCTGATGATGGCGTGCAGCAGGCTGAGTCGCACGGGATGCCCCAGTGCCGAGATGCTGGGGGCGAGGGTGGTCCAGTCGCTTTCTAGCAACTGATCAGTTGTGTATCCGATTTGCCATTCAACCGGGCCGGCTACGGTGGCGACGGCGCCGGCGTAAACCACTCCCCCCGGATGGGGAACGCGGGCTTTCAAAGCGTTGAGCGCCCAAAACACATCATCGGTAGCCGTGGTCGGCGGTGGTTGTCTCGGCGAAGACCCTGGAGCGGTCGGGCCTGTCGCCAAGGCCTCAAGTTTGCCTAACCGATCGCTCAGCTCGGCGAGGAGCCGACGAATTTCCGCACTATCGTCCATAACTCCATTAATACGGAATTACGTAATTAGCGCAAGTATTTACCGTTCGCGGGCTAGGAATTTGACTTCGGCGGGTTCAGTAGTTCCTGTCACCAGATCTGATTGACCAACACCGATGACGGCGATGTTGCGGAGGGAAGCGCTGCCCTCGGTGAAGTACCCGTTGTGACCAATCGACTGACTCAGTTTGCCGGAGGTAATTGGGTCGATTCCTGCGTCAACGTCGAGCCGGTGGGCTCCGTACTCAGCGGATCCGGGATCGCTGCCAAAAAAAGCACTATTCGGCACCGGATCCCATGCAGCCTCCCCCACAAATACGTTGCCGTCGGCCACGTGGAGGTCGTCAGCGCTCTGCGCGGCACTGCCTGGTGAGCCAACCACAATGAGCGCATCAACCTCGAAGTTGTACTCCGTCAGGGCCATCAGCGCTGCTGTGGAACCGTAGGAATGGGCCACGATTGTGATGTGTGGTTCGTCTCCTGCGCGCTCCGCCTGCAGACCTTGCACTACAGCGGCAATGGCATCGCGTCCTTCATACGCCAAGTCCAAAGTTCCGATATTGGTGAGGTTGGGAGTTTCGTACCCCATCCAAGACACCACGGCGACCGCGGCAGCGCCGCCGTTGGCATCGGTTAGTCCGGCCCGCTGCACCCACTCAACTTGCTCGGCGTAGATGCGGGCGGCGTCATCCGTCCAGTCGCTAATTTGACCCTCCACGGTGAAGAACATTCCGGGAACCAAATAGGTGACGTAGTCGGCGGAGGCGAGATCGCCGAGCACCACCGCGGCGCGACCCTGACCCTCTGGGTCCACGGACAGAAGGGACCGGATGGGGCCGTCTGAGGCCTTACGAAGTGTTTCGGTGACCTGTTCGAGCATGTTGATTTGGCGCCGGGATTCGGCAACAACCGTCCGACCAGGCGAGGATTCAACCGTGCTCTCAAGCTGGCTGATCGATTCATCCAACCAGCGTTGGTTGGCGAGGTAGCGTTCACCGACGGGAACGCCATCCAAATTGCCAACCAGTTGCGATGCGCTCTCGTGCATCGACTGACGAGAGTCTGCCGTCAGTCCGCTCCACCACGAGGAAACTTCGCGGGCTGCCGGCGGGGTGGCAAGAAGTTCAGAAACAACTGAGGGGTGAGCGGCCAGAAAAGTGGAGAGGTTCGCAGCGGGCAGCAGACCCAATTGGCGGAGAAGTCGCGCACCCGTGAGGGAGGACAACTCGCTGCTTGTGATCTGTTGGCCCACCCGCATCATCGAACCCAAAATGGGAACATCGGCGGGGCTAGCAGCGGCGGCGTTGAGGTAGAGGAGCGGCTGCGCTGCACCGGTGTCGACGGGGAGGATCGACACGCCATCAACGCTCAGGGCAGCCACGAGGGAGTGGTCGTTTTCGTGAACAACGAATGCCTCGGCAACGCTATTCAGCGCCGAGGTGGTCGTCACGACTGCAATATCTACAAGCAACTCGGTGGTCCCTCTCACCTACGCGGTACCACAATCGCCCCTCTGACGAGGTACTGCGCAGCACAATCCTAGGGGCGAGTTACTCGACAAGCGAGGATTACGCATTAAATCTTCGTTACGTCGACGTGATCTCTTCCGTTGCTTCTGCTTCAGGGTTGTCGACGGTCTCAGCGATGGCCTCAGGCCCTCCGGTCAGCAGGGCCGCGAACTGTGCTGCGTCGATAATGCGCACCCCTAGT
>DASYMY010000065.1:0-3440 GCA_036008825.1 Glaciihabitans sp. | reverse complement strand
GTCGTACTCGTCCGCAGCTGCGGGCTCGGGGGTGTAGACGTTGCGGTTGACCTTGCCCATGGCTTCGGCGGCTTCGCGAACGGCCGGGTAGGCACCGGCGGCAACGGCGGCGTGAATCGCCGAGCCGAGGGCGGGGCCCTGGGAGCTGGCGATGGTGGAGATCGGCATCCGCAGAATGTTGCTGTACACCTGCATCAGGAACGGGTTGCGGATGAGCCCACCCGCTGCGATGAACTCCGTGACCGGTACGCCGCTGTTATTGAAAGTTTCGACGATGGTGCGGGTTCCGAATGCGGTGGCTTCAAACAGGGCGCGGTAGATCTCTTCCGGCCGGGTGGTCAGCGTGGTGCCGATCACGGTTCCGCTGAGCTCTGCATCAACGAGAACAGAACGGTTACCACCGTGCCAGTCGAGGGCGACGAGGCCGTGACCACCAACGGGCTGGTTCTTGATCAGCTCGGTGAGGTGTTCGTGAATACTCAATCCGGCGGCAGCTGCGGCCTCGTGGTAGCGACCGGGAACCTGGTTTTTGACGTACCAGGCGAAGATGTCGCCAACACCAGACTGGCCGGCCTCATACCCGTAAAGGCCTGAAACGATGCCGCCATCAACAACACCACACATTCCGGGAACCTCGGAGAGGATGTCGGAGTTCATTACGTGGCAGGTGGATGTTCCCATGATGGCGACCATCTGACCGGGCTCGGTGGCACGGGCTGCAGGAGCGGCGACGTGGGCATCCACGTTGCCAACGGCAACAGCGATGCCTTCGGGCAGGCCGGTCCAGGCGGCAGCTTCGGCCGTGAGTGTTCCGGCGGCGGCACCCAATTGTCCGATGGGGTGTTCAACCTTGTCGATGGCGAACCGGGCGAAACCGGGGTTCAGCGCGGCAAGGAAATCTTCGGACGGGTACGCACCGTCCTGGTGGATGGCTTTGTAGCCGGTGGTGCAGGCGTTGCGCACGTACACGCCACTGAGCTGCCAGATGATCCAGTCGGCGGCTTCGACCCAGTGGTCCATTCGCTCGTAGATTTCGGGATCTTCTTCGAGCAGCTGCAGACCTTTGGCGAACTCCCATTCGCTGGAGATCAGCCCGCCGTAGCGGGGCAACCAGCTTTCACCGCGTTCGGCGGCAAGCTTGTTGATCCGGTCGGCCTGGCCCTGGCCGGCGTGGTGCTTCCACAGCTTGACGTACGCGTGGGGACGGTTAGCAAATTCAGGCAGCTCAGCGAGAGGTGTTCCGTCGGCAAGTGTGGGCAACATGGTGCAAGCGGTGAAGTCGGTGCCAACACCAATAACTTTGCTTGCGTCGATGCCTGCGTCGGCGAGCGCCTGCGGTACGGCATTCTTCAACACGCTGACGTAATCAGAAGGAACCTGCAGCGCCCACTCCGGAGGCAGTACTTCACCGGTCGATGCCAGCGTGGTGTCCATTACGGCGTGCTCGTAGTCGTGAACGCCTGATCCGAGCTCAACACCGTCTGATACACGAACAACTACCGCGCGCCCAGACAGCGTGCCGAAGTCGATACCAACGACGTATGTTTCATTCGCGTCGGGCGTTACTGCTGCATTCACTCGTTCGGACCTCTTTGTCTGAGTGGGACTGTGTGCCCCGCTAAATGTGACCGTTCACATCATCAGTCGCCATGTTACATCCGAAACGGTCACATATGTCAATTCCACTTGATCTCGCTTTGATAACCGACCCACCGACTTCCAAGAGTTCACCCGATCCACGCCACTATTGGGGCGGATGCCGCCCCACTCGGCCTCAACGAATCTGCGACCATGTGGCATGGGAAAGAATCAGGTCCTCGGCGCAACGCTCAGCATCGTGATTCTTGGCACTGCACTGGTGGGGTGTTCGACCTGGTCGTTCGGCGACCGCCTCATCGATGCCGCGCGTGCGCAAACCAACGGCGGCGTACAACTAGGCTCTGTGTTGGACGGGGATTGGGATCACTACTTGGTGGTGTGCCCATACGATCCCGACGTGAGTTCTCGCCTGGGATTCACCTGGGAGAAAGCTCCCAACACCGCCGAGTCTGACTCGTCTCAGCTGATCGTGTTTGTGGGCAATGGCGAGGTGGTTTCCTCGCCCCGGGTGTCGCGCGCGACGATTGATCTCTGCAGTGGCGATAGCTGGGAGTTGCAGCCCCGAGAGGTGGGCATCCACTTTGTGGTTGCAGGTGGTCGGCTGCTCGGCTCTCCACTGCCGGGGTGACGACGCTAACGATCAGCGGGGAGCTGAAGCGGATTTTCGGATGATGAGCTCGGGAGCGATAGGTTCGCGGCCCTGACTGACGTCATCTCCGCCAAGTTCGCTGAGGAGCAAGCCGACCGCTCGCCGGCCCAGTTCAGCAAAGTTTTGGCGCACCGTGGTCAACGGCGGGAAGTAGTGCGCGGCTTCAGGAATGTCGTCGAACCCCACAACGCTGATGTCCCCCGGCACGTCGAGCCCCATGTCGCGGCAGGCGTGGATAAATCCGAGCGCCATCTGGTCGTTGCCACAGAACACTCCCGTGAAGTCCCGGAAGCGCAGCAGTTCCAGGCCAGCGTAGTAACCGAAGTGCGCGGTCCAGTCCCCCAAGATTGGCGCACGGGTGCGCAAGTCTGCGCTGTTAAGTTCGTCGAGGAAGCCCTGCATTCTGGCATCCGCTTCGATCCAGTCCCTGGGGCCGGATAGGTGAATAATTTCGGAGTGACCCAGGTCAATGAGGTGTCGGGTCACCATCCGCGCACCGGCGGCTTGGTCAACGGAGAGGCTGTGGCCGCTATCACGTCCGGTGGATTCGAGGGTAACGAAAGGCACGTTGATCGAGAGTTCTTCGATGGCTTCGAAGACGCGCACCTGCGGGGCGAGAACAACGATGGCTTCAACGGATTGGCTGAGCAGATAGTCGAGAGAGGATTTGATCGAGGCATAGTCGCCCGTGGCCGTACTGGTGATGCTGAGCCGGTAGCCCGCTTCTCTGGCTGCAACTTCGATCGCATTAATGCTGGTCGTGGGCCCGTAATGCGCGGTCTGGCCGGAGAGAACTCCAATAGTGCGTGAGCGGCTGGTGACCAACGCTCGCGCCGCCTGATTGGGGCGGTAGCCCACTTCGCTAATGACATCGAGAACCCGCTGCTTGGTGCTGGGTTTGATACTGGGGCTGTCGTTGAGAACCCGGGAGACCGTTTGGTAGGACACTCCGGCCAAGCGCGCAACATCGCGGATGTTAGGGGCGCGAACCTTGTCGGGTTCCATGGGCGTGTATCCGGCTTCGTCGGCGATGTGTACGTTCACATGGTGTGATGCTCCCCATTATGCCTTCCTCGATGGTGGGACCCAGAATCCGGCGGGCAGATAACCGGATGTTCGGCGACAACAAAACCGGTCGGGTGCAGCCCCGACCGGTCTCGTTTGTTGGCGAATACTTTCCGAACGCGCTACT
>DASYMY010000064.1:0-1976 GCA_036008825.1 Glaciihabitans sp. | reverse complement strand
CCCGAGTTCTTCGCCCTGATAGAGGTACGCAGATCCGGGCAGAGCCAACATCAGTAACGTTGCCGCGCGAGCGCGGCGCAACCCCAGTGTGCGATTCTCGCGAGGGGACGCACCCGCCGAACACAGCCAGGGGTCGAGAGGTGTGCCATTGGGTAGGCCATAGCGTGAAGTGTGCCTCACCACATCGTGATTGGACAACACCCAGGTCGATGAGGCACCCGATTCTCGCGCTTCGTCAAGGTTGCGCCCAATGATGTCGCGAAAGCTCGTCGCCTCCCACGGCGACTCGAGGAGGTCAAAGTTGAAGGCTTGCCCCAACTCGGTGGGGCGGGCGTACAGCACCCGACGCTCCGCTGGGACCCATGCTTCGGCTACCGCCGATCGGGGTGGGTCGTACTCATTGAGTACCGCGCGCCACTCCTCAAAAATCGTGTGTACTTCGTCGCGGTCCCAGAGCGGATCTGTGCCGTCGTGCCGTCGTGGCAGTGGGGGACCGTCCGGCAGCGGTTCGCTGAGATCCTTTGCCAAGCCGTGGGCGACGTCGATTCGGAAACCGTCGACCCCACGATCCGACCAGAACCGGAGTGTGCGGGCGAACTCGGCCCGCACCTCAGGATTGGCCCAATCGAAGTCGGGCTGTTCCGGGGCGAACAAGTGCAAATACCAGTCCCCGTCTCCCACTGGCTGCCAGGCGCTGCCCCCAAACAACGATGTCCACTCGGTTGGCGGTAGCTCCGCGTTCTCTCCGCGCCCTCGCCGGAACACGTACCTCGCTCGTTCGGGCGATCCCACCTCGGCAGCGAGGGCTTCGGTGAACCAGACATGCCGGTTGGATGAGTGATTAGGGACAATGTCCACGATCACTTTGAGTCCGGCCCTGTGGGCGTCTGCCACGATGCCATCAAAATCGTGCATGGTGCCAAGCCGCGGATCAATAGCCCGATAGTCGTCAACGTCGTAGCCACCATCGGCCAGAGCCGATGGATAAAAGGGACTCATCCACAGCGCATCTACGCCGAGCGCCGCGATGTACGGAATACGAGAGCGAATCCCCGCCAGATCTCCAACGCCTGATCCCGTCGAATCCGCAAACGCACGCGGGTATACCTGGTACACAACCGCGCTGCGCCACCACTCAGCCGATTCGAGTGAGGTCACGGTTGGTGCGCTGGCTGCAGAGATAGTCATGAGGTGGGCTTTTCCGATTCGTCAGGGTCTCAGGGCAAAAAACTAGGGCAGTAGGCGAGGAAGAACGGCACGTGCCCGACGTCGACTTAGCAAAGCAATGTCGGCGACCATCAGCAGCAACGCGACAAGCAGGGCCACAGCCACCACAGTGAGGGCCACGTGCATTGACGCCAGCACGTCATCACCGCTGATTGAGCCAGCGTTGACGGAGTGATTGGTGACCAGGGCAAGAACAACACCGCTAATACCAACACCCACGGCGGATGACAGCTCGCGCAGGGTGCTGTTGAGCCCGGCCCCCGACGGTTGGGCTGGTCTACCCGATGCTGCTGGTGATCGTGCTCCGTCCATGGACGCTGACGTCAGCTGTGTGGACAGGGGAGATGAACACAGCCCAGCACCAATTCCCACAACAACGAGTGCAACTTCATACAGCGCGAGAGGGGCTGAGGTGCTCCAGGCGACTACCAACATGTACCCACCGGCAGAGATGAGCATGCCTGCGGCGACCACCATACGAAGTCCGAAACGGCGCACCAGCGGGACGGAGGCGTGGGTGACAAAAAACATGGTGAGCGCAACGGGGACCAGGCTGAGCCCGGAAATAGCGGGACTCAGGCCGCGAGCGGTCTGAATGAAATGGGCATTGATAGAGAACAGGGCGAACAACGCAACAAAGGTCACCACAATGCCCAAAGCGGCCGCGCGCACCTCGGGTGAGAGGAAGGTGAGCAGGTCGATCATTGGGTGGGGCCGCCGCAGCTCGACAACAAAAAACGGGATGCTTG
>DASYMY010000063.1:0-4007 GCA_036008825.1 Glaciihabitans sp. | reverse complement strand
CGCGGCACTCGACGTTCTCGTTGGCGTCTTCTCCGGTGTAACAACCGGTGAGCGCAGTGTCGTCGCTGGGGGCGGATGAGCCGTCTCCCCCAGCGAGGGAGGACAGATCAAACCCCAAGAACTGGGAGATCAGAAACAATGCCACCAGGCCGAGCCCGCCCCCGCCGACAGCGATCCCCGTGCGGCGCCCGGATTTGCGCACCCCACGACCAGACAGCTTGGCGTCATCGTTGAAAGTCATACCCCACGATACGACGCAAAAACCTCAGTTCGAGTTACTTTGACTCCACCGCTCCGAGGACGATGCGCGGATGATTTCGAGCAACGAGTATCGAATCAATTCCGGGTCACCCACGGCAGGAAAGACCTCGGCCTCGAGTGTGCGAGTTGCCTGCCAGGCGTCGTCGCCGGCTGGTGTGCGCGAAATGATCTGACGGCGGCGGTCAGCCGGGTCTTGGGTTCGCTCCACAAAGCCTTGCCGCTCGAGACGGTCAATCGTGCGGGACATGGTCTGCACCTCGACTCGCGCCTGGTGGGCAAGCTCGGTCTGCCCCAAAGTTCCGTTGTCGAGCAGGTGCAGGGCAATGATCCCGGCGTGGGTGAGCCCCAGTTCGGCGAGCGCTTCCGTCCAGGAATGCTCGACCAAACGGGCCGCCGTTGACAACAGCCGACCGGTTGGCCATGAGGCCAGAGGGTCGACTACGGGGAGCGAAGCAGGCGTTGATTCGCCTCCGAGCACATCTGTCATGTTTTCCACTCTGCTGGTACCGTAAATTGATCAGCTAGCTGATAGCTAACTTTGAGAGGTACATCCTATGCCAACCACGCGCGATACGGTCCGACAAATTACCGTCCTGCTCAGCGCGATCCTCGCCATCATCGGGTCGTTTATTGGGTCGGGCGCCGGCGGCGGAACCCCGGTGCAGATGGCCTCCGGTGGAGCGCTCAGTGCGGACGCCACCCCCATTGCGCCCGCAGGCCCCGCGTTCTCGATCTGGTCGGTGATCTACGCGGGACTTATCGCGTACGCCATTTGGCAGCTTCTCCCCAAACAGAAAGCAGATCCGCGTCAACGCCGTTTGGGTTATCCAATTGCAGCGTCACTCCTGCTCAACGCCGCGTGGATTTTGAGCGTGCAATTTGATCTTCTTGTGCTGAGTGTGCCCATCATCGCGCTGCTCCTCGCAGTGTTGGTGTGGGTGTTCCGCATTCTTCTTCACACCCGCCCCAGCACCGTGATCGAGGCCATTGTGGCGGACGGCACCATGGGCCTCTACCTCGGCTGGGTGTCTATCGCTACGGCCGCGAACGTCGCCGCAGTATTGACGGATGCCGGCTTCACGGGCTTTGGTCTCTCCTCCGACCTCTGGGCAGTGCTGGTGATTTCGGTCGCGGGAGCGGTTGGTGTTCTTATTGCCGTGTACGGCAAGGGCCGTTTTGCTCCGACCCTTTCGCTGTGCTGGGGGTTGGGCTGGTTGGCCTACGGCCGCCTCACCGGTGATCTCATCTCCGTCCCCGCTGCGATCACCGCCATCATTGCCGCCCTGGTTGTTATCGCTGCCACACTTTTGCTGCGCCTGACTCAGGGGCGCTCTGAGGGTGTCAACCAACCCGTACGCGCCTAAGTATGCGGGGAATACCAATGCGCTTCTCAGCCTGTGCTCGTAGGCTTGTCTGATGCCAACTAAAAACCTCACAGCAACCGACTTCGAGCAGACCGTCCTGGATTCAGGAATTGTGCTCGTCGACTTCTGGGCCGAGTGGTGTGGCCCCTGCAAGCAGTTCGGCCCCATCTACGAGGCCGCAAGCAACGAGAACCCCGACATCACCTTCGCGAAAATCGACACCGAGGCCGAACAGCAGCTTGCCGCTGCGGCAGGCATCACCTCGATTCCGACCCTGATGGCGTTCCGCGACGGCGTGCTGGTCTTCTCCCAGCCCGGCGCCCTCCCCGCCCCGGCCCTCGGCCAGGTCATCGACGCCGTTCGTGGCCTCGATATGGAGAAGGTTCAGGCCGACGTCGCCGCACAGCGCGCCGCCGCCGAGGCCGCTCCCGCCGCGGCCCCCGCCGAGTAAATTCGCTTCACCCACACAAATGCCCTTCCTGCCGTGACGGCGGGAGGGGCATTTGTTGGTTGTGGCCGCAGCTATCGCGGCGGCCTACCGGTTACTCGGACTCGGTAATGAGATTCAGAGTGACGGGAACGTTGCCAAGGGTCGCGCGCGAGTAGGGGCACACGTTGTGTGCGGCTTCAAGCAGTTCCTGGCCGGCCGCCTGCTCGACCCCGGGAACCTGGGCGTCGATAACAACCTCAAAGTTGAAGCCCTCGGTCATGCTGCCCACAACACCAACCCGCAGGCTGACGGCGGAGTCGGTCATGTCGATCTTGCGGCTGCGGGCGAGGCCCTTCATGGCGCTGTGGAAGCAGGCGGCCCAGCCCGCAGCAAAAAGCTGCTCGGGGTTGGTGCCAGCTCCGCCATCGCCGCCCATTTCGGCGGGAACCGACAGGTCAACACTCAGGCGGTCGTCGTCGGTCATGGTCTTGCCGGAACGTCCGCCCCAAGAGGTGGCGTTTGCGGTGTAGATGACGTTGCTCATAAAGAACTTCTTTCCTCGTGCCAGATGCGTATCGAGGAGACACGTCGTTGTTCCCCCACAAGCACCACGCTATTTGCTTCGTATTTGAAACAACTGTGAGGGGTGGTGAGGTATTCCCGCCCGTTAGGCCGCGGCGACAACTCCCAGCAGGGCCTCGCCGTACATGTCGAGCTTCTTCTCGCCGACCCCGCTAACCTCACCGAGCTCGGCGAGGGATTCGGGGCGGGTGAGCGCAATGCCGCGCAGAGTGGCATCCCCAAAGATGATGTACGCCGGAACACCCTGGTCGCGCGCCACACCGGAGCGCCATTCGCGGAGCTTCTCGAACAGGCCGGTGGCTTCGGTTGGCAAATCTGTTGCGGCGGTCGAGCGTTTGGTAGAGCGGGTGGGGCGTTCCGCTTCACGCCGCAACAAGACCGTGCGGGACCCGTCGAGCACACCGGCGCTGGCCTCAGTGATAACCAGGGTGCCGTAGCCGTCGCCGTGCACGGCGAGAAGCCCTTGGGCGAGAAGCTGACGCACCACCCCGCGCCACTCCTGTTCGCTGAGGTCAGCGCCAATACCGAAGGTGCGCAAACTGTCGTGACCCTGCTCAGCCATTCGAGGGGTGCGTTTGCCGAGGAGGATGTCGATAAGGTGCCCGGCGCCGAAACGCTGGTTACGCTCACGCTCCAAGCGCACCACGGTGGAGAGCAACTTCTGAGCAGGAACGGTGCCGTCCCAGCCCTCAGGAGGGGAGAGGCAGGTATCGCAGTTGCCGCAGGCGGTGGACTGCTCACCAAAATAGGCAAGTAATTGAACGCGGCGGCACTGCAGGGTTTCGCACAGCGCCAGCATGGCATCGAGGTGTTGACCTAAACGTTGCCGGTGGGCGCGGTCACCTTCGCTCTGGTCAATCATGCGGCGCTGCTGCACCACGTCCTGCAGCCCGTAGGCGAGCCACGCGGTGGAGGGCAGTCCGTCACGACCGGCACGGCCCGTCTCCTGGTAGTACCCCTCCACGCTTTTGGGCAGGTCGAGGTGGGCGACAAAGCGCACATCGGGTTTGTCGATACCCATCCCAAAGGCGATGGTGGCGACCATCACTACGCCGTCTTCACGCAGAAAACGGGACTGGTTTCGCGATCGCACACCCGCATCAAGACCTGCGTGATACGGCAAAGCGGTGATGCCTTGCTCGACCAAAAATTGGGCCGTTTTCTCCACAGACGCCCGGGAGAGGCAATAGACAATTCCCGCGTCTCCCGCGTGCTCGGTGCGGATCAGGCTGAGCAGCTGTTGGAGGGGCTGGTTTTTGGTTTCGATCCGGTACTGAATGTTGGGACGGTCGAAGCTCGACACAAAGTGGCGCGCGGTGCCGAGGTCAAGACGCCTCGTGATCTCCTGATGAGTGACCTCCGTCGCCGTC
>DASYMY010000062.1:0-2752 GCA_036008825.1 Glaciihabitans sp. | reverse complement strand
TCCGCCGTGCGCCTCAGTGGCGTTGGCAAAAGCTTCGCAACCCGCACCCCGGCAACCGGCCGCAGCTTTACTGCCACCAGCCGCGCTGTGCTGCATAACGTCTCCCTCGACATCGCCGCTGGAGAAATTGTTGCGCTGCTTGGTCCGTCGGGCTGCGGCAAATCGACCCTGCTCCGCCAGATCAGCGGACTGGACACCCCAGACACCGGCACCATCACACTCGATGGCACCCCGCTGAGTGGCGTTGACCAGCGAGCTGCCGTCGCGTTTCAAGAACCTCGCCTGCTTCCCTGGCGCAGCGTTGAACGCAACGTCGAACTTGGCTTGCCGCGGGGAACCGAGCGAGCCGCCGGTCGCGAGCGTGTAGCCGAGCTACTTTCGCTCGTGCAATTGGCCGACGCAGCTCACCTGCGTCCCCGCCAGATTTCCGGAGGAATGGCTCAACGCGCCTCCCTCGCGCGCGCTCTGGCGCGCGGCCCCGGAGTGTTGGTACTCGACGAACCATTCGGCGCACTCGACGCGCTCACCCGGCTGACCATGCAAGATCTGCTTCTCACCGTCCACGCGGCGGAGCCGGCGACCATCGTGCTAGTCACTCACGACGTGGACGAAGCCCTGTACCTGGCTGACCGAGTAGTCCTTCTTGGCACAGATCCGGATGGATCAGACGCCGCGGGCTCCGGCATCCGCTCCATTGTTTCTGTTCCCGGAAATCGTCCGCGTGACCGCGGCGACGCCGAACTTGCACACCTTCGCGCCGACCTGCTTGACGGGCTCGGCGTTCCCTCCCACCAAAGCCCACCCCAGCTCACCGCAACGCAGAGGACATCATGAGTACCGTTTCATCCCCCCGAACCACCCGATTGGTGTCTTTTCTCGCCGTTGCCGCCACCGCCAGCATTGCGCTGACCGGATGTGTCGCCGGTGAAGGTTCTGCCCTCGTTGCTGACGACACTGCTGAGGGGGAGTGGAGCGCCGACACACTCAACATCGACTTTGCGACCTACAACCCGCTCAGCCTCATCATCAAAGACCAAGGCTGGCTTGAGGCTGAACTCGGCGACGATGTGACGGTGAACTGGTTGCAGTCTGCCGGCTCAAACAAAGCCAACGAAGCTCTGCGTGCCGGCGCTGTTGACGTGGGATCCACCGCCGGATCTGCCGCGTTGCTTGCCCGATCGAACAATGCGCCGATCGTCACCATCGACATCTACTCGCAGCCCAACTGGTCTGCTTTGCTCGTTCCGGCTGGCTCCGACATCACCGACGCCAGCCAACTTGCCGGTAAGTCCATTGCAGCGACGAAGGGTACCGACCCCTACTTTTTCCTGCTTCAGTCGCTCGCAGAGGCCGGTGTTGACCTCGCTGACGTCGACGTGCAGAACTTGCAGCATGCTGACGGTAAAGCCGCGCTGGAAAGCGGAGCGGTCGACGCATGGTCGGGTCTGGACCCGCTGCTGTCTACCAGCGTTGCCACTGCCGGATCCACCATTATTTACGACAACATTGACTTCAACAGCTACGGCTTCCTGAACGCTACCGAGGAGTTTGTGGCCGAGTCACCCGACCTTGCCCAGCTAGTCGTAAATGCGTACGAGAAGGCCCGCGAGTACGCCATCGAAAATCCGGACGAGGCGGCCGCCATTCTTGCTGAGGTTGCCGGAATTGATATCGAGATCGCGACGTCGACGTTGGTCGAGCGCACGAACCTCGAAGTGGACCCGGTGCCCGGCGACGCCCAGGCTGACGTGCTCAGCGTTATTGGCCCGATCTTTGTCGAATCAGGCGACGTCGCCAATCAGGAGCTCATCGACGACGCGCTCGATACTCTCTTCGAGCCGCGCTTCGCTGAGCAGGCCGATCCCACGGCTCTGGGATAACCCGTGACATCGACTCGTCAGGCCACAGCATCCCCAGCCCGGCAGCGGGCCGGGGTGCGTGCGCCATCGCGCCGAACCGCAGGCACCATCGCTGCCGGGCTGATCCTTCCCGTCGTCGTGTTAATCGCCTGGCAAGTCATCTCATCGACCGGTGCCATCCCGTCGTATCGGCTGCCGTCGCCGGCGGCCGTGTTCACCGCAGCAACAGACCTCTCAGCTCGTGGGGAGTTGGGGCTACACATCGCCATCTCCACGCAACGTGTGCTGCTCGGATTTCTCGCCGGCTCGATCGTTGGTCTGATCATCGCCTCGATCGTTGGTCTGACCCGTCTGGGATCGATTTTGCTGAGCCCCACCCTCGGCGCCTTGCGTGCCGTGCCGTCGCTGGCCTGGGTTCCGCTGTTGGTGCTCTATATGGGGTACAGCGAAGACCAAAAGGTGCTCCTGATTGCAATCGGTGCCTTTTTCCCGGTGTTCACCACCGTCTCCGCGGCGCTTCGCCACGTTGATCCTCAGCTGGTTGAAGCCGGTCGCGCGTACGGCTACACGGGAACGGCCCTACTGCGGATTGTGCAATTGCCCGCGGTTGTTCCTAGTGTGATCTCCGCGTTGCGACTGGCGCTGGCGCAGTCGTGGCTATTTCTCGTCGCGGGGGAGCTACTTGGGTCATCCTTGGGCCTCGGCTTCCTGCTGAACGATTCCCAGAACAATGGCCGCCTCGATCGCCTCTTCCTGGCCATCATTCTGTTAGCGGTGCTCGGCAAAATCACGGACGGGATTGTTGGGCTGCTGGAGAAGTACCTTCTCAAACGGTGGGGCTAAGCCCTGTCTGGCGGAGCCCCTACCGACACGACGGTAGGGGCTCCGCCCAT
>DASYMY010000061.1:0-4946 GCA_036008825.1 Glaciihabitans sp. | reverse complement strand
TGGCGCGGCAACGTAGACATCAAGCGAGAGCTCCTGACCATCCTTCTCCCGCACACCGTCACCGTTCAGGGCCCAGCCGGCCTCCTCCAGCAACGCCTCGGCAGCGTCAGGATCGTAGGTGAGCTTGTCCGACTCGTCCTTGTAGCCGAGCGCAGACTGGCTGAGGCTCGAGGTGGCGACGGGATAGTTGTCGGTGAAGATTGTGTCCACAATCTCCTGCGAGTTCACGCCAGCAACCAGAGCTTGACGGACGCGGATGTCACTGACCAGCGGGTTCGTAAACCGGATGCTCAGCGAGTTGTTCACCCCTCGCGTTTGCGGTGCGTAGAGGGTGATACCGGCCGCCTCCACTTGCGCTTCGTCGAAGGCCTGCACATAGCGGGCGAAGTCGGCCTGCCCGGCGGTCAGAGCGCCGATGCGCACACTGTCTTCCGGGGTGATCACGAGGTTGATCGCGTCAAGGTAGGCGCGGCCCTGGTGCTCGAGCGACGGCGGCGCCCAGTCGTAGTCCTCGCGGGCTTCGAGCGAAACGTCGGTGCCGATGGTTTCGGCGGTGATGACGTAGGGGCCGGAGCCGATGATTTCGGTGCCGGTGCCCGCGCCGAATTCTTCGAGGGACTTATCGAGTGTGGCATCCGACACTAATCCGGAGTTGATGGTGGAGGTCGCCTGCAAAAATCCGGGCGCTGGGGCGGAGAAAGTGAAGGTGACGGTGTCGTCGTCCACCACCTCGCTGCCCGCGTAGTTGTTGATGGCCTCGGAGATGGTCAGGTTCTGCTCGGTGTTGCCGAGCCCGTAGGTGTCGAAGTTTTTGGCAACAACGGCCGCATCCAGCGGGGTTCCGTCCGAGAAGGTGACTCCGTCGCGCAGGTTGAAGGTGTACGCGGTGGCGTCGGCGTTGACCTCCCAGTCGGTGGCGATCCACGGCTCAATCTCGAGCGTCTCGGGGTTTTGGTAGGTGAGGCGGTCGGTCACGTTGTTGATGAGCGCGCCGTTGGGGTAAAAGCCACCGGCCGGCGGATACAGGGAGGTGTAGGCCTGGTACTCGAGGTAGGTCAGCGTTCCGCCGGTAACCGGCTCGCCACCGCCGCCGGATGCCGCAGGTTGCGCAGCGCTCGCACAGCCGGACATGACCAGGGCTGTCGTGATGAGGGCGGCAGTGGCCGCGGCCTTTCGACTGGTCTGTAGTCCTGACATGTGCGTGTCGCTTTCTTTCGTGGGGTCAGGCGCCGGGAGGTGCCCGGCGCGAGGCTGATTCCCTCACGCTAAACGGCCACAGACCGGCCCGCCACGACGCCCGTCACACTGTGACGCACCACGAAACATTGCGTCACGTGACAAATATTTTGTTGACAGATGCCGTGCGCGCTACGCCGGATTGGGCGGAAGCTCCACAAGAAGTCGATCGCGATCGCTTCGGCTCATAATGTGATTGCTTCCGTGAGCACACGTTCGATCACATCTGGCTTGAGCCCGCTGGCGGGAACGATGTCGACGCTGTGCCCGAGCAGTCGCTCGGCTTCGCTCCTCATCCGACCAAGTGCAAAAATTCCTACTTGTTCATCGAGGTCCACCAATAAGTCGATATCGCTCTGGGGCCCGTCATCGCCGCGAGCGACGCTTCCGAACAGACGAATGTTGCTGGCGCCAAGCGCTTCCAATGCGGAGACAAGAGAAACTCGATTGTTCTCCGCTGCGTCACGCAGCGATGAAGGCTTTCGCTCTGGATTGCGCATGGGGCCACGATATTGCGGACGGTTCGCATTCTCTAGGCGTCGCATTGCCTCAGGCGTACTATGCCACCACGCGTTTTCCAGCCTGCGAGCAAGGCTTCTTCCGTGCCCGTATCGTCGTTGCTATGACGCGCGATTCGATTCTCATCTCCGCATCCGAGCTCAACGCTTTGCTGGGCAGCGACCCGACTGTTCGAGTACTTGATGTGCGGTGGAGGCTTGACCAGCCCGATGGGAGGGCCGAGTTCGCGGCCGGGCACATCCCCTCCGCCGTCTACGTCGACCTCGACACGGAGCTGGCCCAGCACGGAAAGCCCACCGACGGGAGGCATCCGCTCCCCACGATTGACGCCTTTGAGCGAAGCGCCCGCAACTGGGGTCTGAACGACGGCGACACCGTCGTTGTGTACGACAACCTGAACACCATGTCGGCTGCACGGTTGTGGTGGATGTTGCGTGCCGCCGGTGTTGACACGGTGCGGGTGCTCGATGGTGCGCTGGGTGCGTGGAGTGCAGCCGGGTTTGAGCTGGAGACGGGCGAGGTTGCCGCCACACCTGGGTCGATCTCACTCACCGGGTCGTTCGCTGGTCAGATCTCCATTGATGAGGCGACGGTATTCCCGCAGGCCGGAGTTCTCCTGGATTCGCGGGCGCCAGAGCGGTATCGCGGGGAAAGCGAACCGGTGGACCCGAGGGCGGGACACATTCCTGGTGCCCTGAACGCTCCGGCGAGCGCGAACGTTGATGCTGATGGGCGATTCCGCTCCCCCGTCGAGTTGCGTGCCCGGTTTGAGGCCCTTGGGGTCGAGGATGATGTGCCGGTGGCGACATACTGCGGCTCCGGTGTTGTTGCCGCGCACAACGCGCTTGCTCTGACACTGGCCGGTTTCGACCCGAAAGTGTTTGTGGGGTCGTGGAGCCAGTGGTCGAACGACCCGAACCGGCCAGCTGAGGTTGGCCCGGGCACAGGGGCATCCGCTTAGTTCAGGGTGGTTTAGCTCAGCGCCCATTCCAGGTCGGCGAGCAGATCATTGACGTCTTCGATGCCAATGGACAGGCGGATCAGCCCATCGGTCACACCGAGGCTGGCCCGCATTTCTGGAGTGAACGAGATGTGGGTGGTGGTGGCGGGGTGCAGCGCCATGGAGCGCACATCGCCGATGTTGGTCATACAGCTGATCACACGGAGTCGGTTGAGAAACCGGCGTGCACCGTCCTGCCCGCCCTGCACGGTGAGGGCGAAGACCGATCCGGTGCGGCCGGCATAAAGACGCTGCGCCAACGGATAGAGCGGGCTCGATTGCAACCCCGCGTAATCAACACTTTCCACACGCGGATGTCTCTCCAACCACTGGGCGATGGTCAGCGAGCTGGTCAGGTGGCGTTCCATCCGCAGCGACAGGGTTTCGATGCCCTGGTGCAGCAGAAACGAGTTAAACGGCGACAGCGCTGGACCAATATCATTCACAACCGCCTCCCTCGCCAGGCGGGCATATGCGGTGGGTCCGTACTTGTCGAGCACCGATTTACCTCCCGGCTTCGCCGGGGTGGTCAGCAGCGGGTAGGAGCGTTCGCTGGCCGCCCAGTCAAAGTTTCCGCCGTCCACAATCGCGCCCGAGAGCCCTGCTCCGTGGCCGCTCAAAAATTTGGTTGACGAGTGCACTATCACCGCCGCCCCGTACTCAATTGGACGAATCAAATAGGGCGATGCCACGGTGTTGTCGACGACCAGCGGAATACCGTGACGGGCTGCCACCCGCGCAATCTGCTCGATGTCGACGATGTCGTTTTTGGGGTTCGGGATGGTCTCGGTGAAGATCGCTTTGGTGTTGGGCTGGATAATGCGATCCCATTCGGCGTCATCTGCGTCGTCCCAGACGTAGTCAACGGTGACACCGAAGCGGGCGAAGCTGCGGCCAAAGAGGATGCGGGTGCCGCTGTAGATACTGGCGGTGGAGACGATGCGCTCCCCCGATTGCGCGAGCGCGAGCAGCGCCGAGGTGATGGCGGCTTGTCCGGAGGCCACCACAATCGCTTCGCTGCCCCCTTCGAGGGAGGCGATACGCCGCTCGGCGACACCGCCGGAGGGGTTGCGTTGGCGGGAGTAGATCAGGCCGTCGGCGTCGCCGGCGAACCGATCGCGGGCGTCATCAAACGAATCAAACCGAAAACCCGCGGTCATGGCAATCGGGGTAACCCGGGCGCCGCTGGTGGTGTCGGCGTATTCGCCGGCGTGCACCTGACGGGTGTCGAAAGCGTAGCCGTCCCAGTTGTATTCGGGGGCGCTCACGCTGTCGTCGTCGAGCAGGCTCTCCTCCGTCACACCTGTCTCGGGCGCGGCGTTATTCACAGGGGCAGTCATCGGGTGGGGCCTTTCTGGGCGGCGAGCGCGGGAACGCCAGCGGGGACGGGACAACGCCGACGCACCGCCTCGGTGATCTGACGGATGGCCTGCTCCAGCAGGTGGCGAGGCATGGCGAAAATGAACCGGACGTAGCCCTCGTATCCCTCGCCGCACAACGCTCCGTCAGTAACGGTGACACCGGCTTCTTCGCGGAAGAAGTCCGCAACACAGCCGTCAATACCGAGTGCTCGGCAGTCCAACCAGGCGATGTAGGTGGCTTCGGGCGGGGTGTACCCAATCTCGGGCAGATGCTCGGCGAGCAGATCGGCCAGCAGGTGACGGTTGCCGTCGAGGTAGTCGGTGACGGTGTTCAGCCACTCACGCCCGTTTGAGTAGGCGGCGGTGGCCGCAATCACTCCCGGGGTGGAGGCTCCGTGCAGCACAGTGAACCCAAAGATTTGGTACAGCTCTTCGTCCGCAGGGTTGGAGGTGATGATTTGAGCGGTTTTGAGGCCCGGCAGGTTCCATGCCTTGGACGCCGAGGTTGCCGTGATGGTGTGACGGGCGGCGACGAGAGAGATGGAGGCGTACGGGATGTGGGTGGTGCTTCCGTAGCGCAGCGGGGCGTGGATCTCGTCCGCGAACACTCGCCCGTTGTGCCGGTCAACGATGAGACTGATCGCTTCCAGCTCGTCACGGGTGAGGCTTGTGCCGGTGGGGTTGTGCGGGTTGCAGAGCACCAGGGTGCGTGCCCCGGCACGGAACGCCGCGTCAATGGCGTCGAGGTCGTGGGTCCAGCGGCCGTTCACGGTGATGCCGGGGACCTGAAACACTTCCCGCCCGAGGGTGGGGGTGAAGCTAAGGAAAGG
>DASYMY010000060.1:0-6484 GCA_036008825.1 Glaciihabitans sp. | reverse complement strand
GATGGCGGCATCCGCTTTAATTTTGGTGGTTGCGCGCACCCCACCAATCAGGGCAACAGCACCCGCCCCAAAAATGAACGCGCCTAGGGCGAATGGCCAGCCGAGGATGTAACTGATGGCGACACCGGGCAATACGGCGTGCGAGACGGCGTCTCCCATCAGGGACCAGCCGATCTGCACCAGCCAGCAGCTCAGCACGGCGCAGGTCACTGCAGCAACCAGCGTGACCAGCAGTGCCCTGACCATAAAGTCGGATTGCAGGGGCTCCAGCATCCAGTCGAAGATCATGCTGCTCCCAATCCAAAAGCGAGAGCCAAGCGTTCGGGGGTGAGCGCATCGGCCGCGCTGCCCTGATAGAGCACGCGATTTTGCAGCAGAACAACCTCGTCACACAGTTCGGGAACGCCGGCCAGGTCGTGGGTCGAGATCAGGATGCTTCTGCCCTCATCACGCAACGACTTCAGCAGATCAATGAGGGTGCTCTCGGAGCCTTTGTCCACTCCAGCAAAGGGTTCATCGAGCAGCAGCAGGCTGGCCTCCTGGGCGATTCCGCGCGCAACAAACGCTCGCTTGCGTTGGCCGCCGCTGAGTTCACCAATTTGACGTGATGTTAGTTCGGTGAGCCCCACCCGCTCCAGCGCAGCGGCAACCGCCTCTCGATCCGCAGCACGGGGTCGTCGAGTAATACCCAACCGGCCATAGCGGCCCATCATGACCACATCGGCCACCGACACGGGAAAGTCCCAGTCAACTGCCTCAGCCTGGGGCACATAACTCACCCGGTTGCTTTGGCGAGCAAGTTTGGGGAGATCACCAAAGAGGCGGATGTCTCCTGTGACCGGCTTCACCGTCCCCATCAGCGCGGCAAAGAGCGTTGACTTGCCCGAGCCGTTCATTCCCAGTAGGCCGGTGATGTATCCGGACTGCACGTCGAGGTCAACCTCGCTCAAGGCATTCACAGTGCCGTACCGCACGGTCAACCCGCGAATACTGATCACCGCGGCAGCATTCTCACCCATTGCTTAACCCGTCCACAATGACGTCAACGTCGTACTGCAGAAGGTCCAGGTAGCTGGGAACGGGCCCGTCGCTTTCGGAGAGGGAGTCGACAAACAAGGATCCGGCGAAACTCGCCCCCGATTCGCGGGCCACCTGCTCCATGGAGGAGGAGTTCACGGTGCTCTCGCAGAAGACCACGGGAACCTCCCTCTCCTCCACCAGGTCGATGGTTGCCTTGATCTGCTGAGGGGTGCCCTGGCTGTCGCTGTTGACGGGCCACAAATATGCTTCCTCGAGTCCAACGTCCCTCGCGAGGTAGCTGAACGCTCCCTCGCAACTGACGAGAACCCGTTGTTCGGGGGGAAGCGCGGTCACGGCGCTCGACAGTTCCGTCGCAAGCTCCTGCAGCTGTGCCTTGTACTGTTCAGCGTTCGCGGCGAAGGTGTCTGCGCTTCCCGGTACCAGATCGCTCAACGCCGCGGCGATGTTGTCGACGTAGACCTGGCCAGCCACCGGCGACATCCAAGCGTGGGGATTGGGTTCGCCTTCGTAATCACCCGTACGAATGTTGATGGTCTCCACTCCCTCGCTGAGTACAACGTGGGGAGCGTCGCTGCGCGAAAGGAACGATTCGAACCACCGCTCCAGCCCCAGACCATTGTCGAGAATCAGATCAGCGGACTCCGCTCGCCGCAGATCCGATGGGGTGGGTTCGTACCCGTGAATTTCGGATCCTACTTTTGTGATCGACTGCACATCCACCTCGTTACCGCCCACCACCGAGACCATGTCCGCGATCACCGTGAAGGTGGTCAGCACTAGCGGGGTGCCGTCGTCCGACTCACCAGGGGAAGCATTTCCGGCGTCTTCCCCGCTCAGCGCGCAGCCGCCGAGGAGCACACCAAGCCCCACAACTACCACAGCTCTGGTGGCCAAGTTTCGAGTCTTGCGGGTTCGAGAATTCGGCATGCCGAAATCATACGTCGATTTGGTGCTGAAGCGGCGAAAAGCGCTGCATTCCGCACTAGCCACCGTGAACACAGATACTGCCCAGCGGCGTACCCTTGATCAGTGCCACACCTGCCCCGATTTTTCCAGCGGACTCCCCCACCAGCTGCGGCGCCACTATCCCGCGACGTCAAAGTGTTGGGCATTGTCGCCTTTTTTGTGATGGTTGGGTTCGGTGTTGTTGTCCCGGTACTGCCCGTCTACGTGCGCAGCTTCGGTGTGGGATACCTCGAAGTGGGCGCCGTGGTTTCGGCGTTCGCGGTTATGCGACTGGTCGCCAACCCCTTTGTGGGAAAACTCACCGACTGGGTGGGCGAAAAAACCATCCTCGCCACCGGAATCGGAATTGTCGCGCTCTCCAGCGCCCTCGTCGGATTCGCCGACAGCTACCTCCAAGTTCTCCTGCTCCGCGGCGCCGGTGGTATCGGTTCGGCCATGTTCTCCGTCTCGGCCATGACCCTCCTTCTTGCCTCCACCTCACCGGCCACTCGCGGTCGCGCCGTCGGTTTTTACCAGGGCGGATTCCTTGTCGGAGGTATGGCCGGACCCGCCGTTGGCGGCCTGCTCGCCACCATCTCCCTCGAAGCACCCTTCTTCTTCTACGCCGCCACCCTCGCCATTGCCGGAATAGTTGGCATCACGTTGTTGCGCCCCAACCACTCCAACACGGCGGATGCCACGGCCAAGGTCATCCCACTGCGCAGCGTTATACGCGACCCCCGGTTCCAGAGCGCGTGCCTGGCCAACCTGGCCCAGGGCTGGTCGGCGATGGGAGTGCGCGGAGCGCTGGTTCCCGTTCTTGTTTTTGAAGTGCTCCACAGTGAACCGGCGTGGACGGGAATCGCGTTTGCGGTCGCCGCCGTTGCGCAGACCCTGGCACTTGGGCCGGCCGGCCGGTTTGTGGACGCCGTTGGTCGCAAACCTGCCATCATTGCCGCTTTCGCGGTAGGCGGCGTGACCATGTTGGCCATCCCCTTTGCCACCAGCATTGGAGTGCTGATTGTGCTGCTCTGCGTTTACGGGGTCGCTGCCGCGTTTATGGGAACAGCCCCGGCCGCACTCGTCGGAGATGCCGCAGGCGCCCGCGGCGGCAAACCGGTCGCCCTCTTCCAGGCGTTCTCCGATGTCGGCGCAATTGCTGGCCCACTCGTTGCGGGCCTACTGCTAGATAGCTTCTCGTTCCCGGCCGCTTTTGCATCCGCCTTCATTTTGATGTTGGCAGCGTCACTGTTTGGGTTACGGATTCCCGCTCAGCAGAGCACCGACGACACCGTGCCGGCTACTGAAGCGGCAGCATCCCCGCGACCATAATCAGGCCCACAACAGCGGCAACGTTGAGTACCACCGTGATCCAAAACGGGATCAGAAATGCGCGTTTGCGGGTTTTGTGGCGCAGCGTTCGCTGGGCGATCAGGGCGCCCGGCCAGCCGCAGGCAAAGCCCGCCAGAAGCAGGGTTTGCTCGGGGATACGGCGCCGCGACGACCGCGCAGCGGACTTGTCGATGCTGTACAGCACAAAGCTCAGCACGCTCATCACCAGGTAGGCGCCGCTCACCCCTATCCACAGCGCATCCACGCTTTGATGGTAGCGCCCACGCGCGCTGGTGGCATTCGCCCCCGCGATAGGCCACGCTAAGGGAATGAGCATCAACGAGCACTCCAAGTTGTCCATCATTGGTGCAGGCGCTGTCGGAACGTCCCTTGCCTACGCCGCGCTGATCCGCGAGTCAGCCCGGGAAGTGGCGCTGTACGACATTCAGAAGGAGAAAGTGGAAGCTGAGGTCCTTGACCTCGCCCATGGAACCCAGTTCACCGGATCCTCCAGCATTAGCGGGGGTAATGACCTTGATGTGGTGATCGGTTCCGATGTTGTGGTGATCACGGCTGGAGCGAAACAACACCCGGGGCAATCACGGTTGGACCTCGCCGCGGTGAACGTCAAAATCCTGCGCGATCTGATGCCAGGACTTGTTGAGCGGGCGCCGGACGCCGTCTACGTTTTGGTCACCAACCCTTGCGATGTGCTGGCGGTTGCTGCCCAGAAGTTCAGTGGCCTGCCCAGCTCTCAGGTATTCGCCTCGGGAACCGTTTTGGATTCCTCACGGTTGCGCTGGCTGTTGGCCGAGCGCACGGGAGTGTCGGCCACCAGCGTTCACGCCATGATTGTGGGCGAGCACGGCGACTCCGAATTTCCGCTGTGGTCGCAGGCGCGGATCGGGCCGGTTCCCATTCACAGCTGGAAACCCGTTGACCGGCCGGCGTTGACCACCGAGGAACTCGATTCCATCGCCGACGACGTGAAAAATGCTGCCTACCGGGTGATCGCCGGCAAGGGTGCCACCAACTACGCCATTGGGCTTTCCGGGGCGCGTATCGCCGAGGCGATCCTCAACGACGAAGGCGCCATCCTGCCGGTCAGCTCAGTTCTGAGCGGATACCACGGCATTGGTGGTGTTGCCCTAGCCGTGCCAAGCATTGTCGACGCGAGCGGAGTCTCTGCCCTGATCGACGTGCCGTTCTCCCCCGACGAGGAAGCACGCCTGCACCAGTCTGCGGAAACCCTGCACGCGACCCTGGCCGAGCTTGGACTGGGCTAGACCAATCTGAGTCAGTTCGCGTCGGGGCCGAGGAGCGTCGCGCGCACCACGGGCAGCAGTGCGGTGAACGCACGTGTGCGGTGGCTGATCGCGTTTTTCTCGTCAGGGGTCAGCTCGGCGGCACTGACATCCGCCTCATCAGGTTTGAAAATGGGGTCGTAGCCGAAGCCGTCGGCGCCCTCGCGTTCGGTGAGAACAGAGCCCGCCCACACACCAACTTCGACGTGTTCGAACTCTCCGGAGACGAACGCGGCCGCACAGGTGAACTGAGCAGCACGGTTGCTTTCACCGACCAGGTTGGCCAGCAGCAGTTCGAGGTTCTCGGTGTCGTCCCGGTTGCCTGCGTAGCGGGCGGAGTAGATGCCGGGAGCGCCCCCAAGGGCGTCGACGGAGATTCCTGAGTCATCGGCGATGGCGGGCAGTCCGGTGTGGGCTGCGGCGGCACGAGCTTTAATCAGCGCATTGGCTTCGAAGGTGTCGCCGTCTTCGATCGGCTCGGGTCCGTCGTAACCGATCAGCTCAATGCCCTCGAGGCCGGATCCGAGAATGCGGCGCAGCTCACGAACCTTGTGTTCGTTGTGGGTGGCGAGAACCAGTTTCATTCTGCCAACGCCACCTTCTGCAGCTCGGTCAGGGTGACCCCGCCAGCCAACGCCAAGTCGAGGAGACTGTTGAGTTCGTCGCGGTCGAATGGCGCACCCTCAGCGGTTCCCTGCACCTCAACAAAATTTCCCTTGCCGGTGACCACAACGTTCATGTCGGTTTCGGCACGAACGTCCTCCACATACGCCAGGTCGAGCATGGGAACACCGTCGATGATGCCAACGGACACCGCGGCGACACTGTCGGTCAGCGGCTGGGCTTTAGCGGAAATGAACTTCTGGGTACGAGCCCACTCGATGGCGTCGGCGAGCGCAACGTAGGCGCCGGTGATGGCGGCGGTGCGGGTTCCGCCATCGGCCTGCAGAACGTCACAGTCGATCACGATGGTGTTCTCGCCCAGCGCTTTCGTGTCGATGACGGCGCGCAGGCTGCGTCCGATCAGACGGGAGATCTCGTGGGTGCGTCCACCGATTTTTCCCTTGACCGATTCGCGGTCCATACGGGAGTTGGTGGAGCGCGGCAGCATCGCGTATTCGGCGGTGACCCAGCCTTTGCCCTGGCCTTTGAGCCAGCGCGGAACACCGTTGGTGAACGATGCGGTGCACAACACCTTGGTGTTGCCAAACGAGATCAGAGCGGAGCCCTCGGCCTGAGCGCTCCAGCCTCGCTCGATGGTGATTTCACGAAGTTCGTTGTTGGCGCGGCCATCGGTGCGAGTCATGCGGTCTCTTCTCGTCGGAGATTGGTGGGGAGATGAATTGTGCCGGTTTCAACCAGGTCAACCCTGGTCACTTCCGGGCCGAGAAAACGGCTGGCGAGGCGCAGGAACTCATCCTGGCTCTCCCCCGTCGCCTCGAAGGTGTAGGTGGGCGGTGTGGGCTCGCGCCGTTCCAGCTTGTGTTTGACCAGCGTGCGGTACACGTCGTACGCCGTTTCTTCGGCGCTGGAAACCAGGGTGACCTCTTCGCCCATCACGTACTGGATCGCTCCCGCCAACAGCGGGTAGTGCGTGCAGCCCAATACCAGGGTGTCGATCTCGGCCGCTTTGAGGGGTGCCAGATATTCCTCGGCGACCGCGAATAGCTCGTCGCCGCTGGTGATTCCGGCCTCAACAAACTCGACAAAACGTGGGCAGGCCTGGGTGAATATTTGCAGATCGGATGCCGCAATAAAGGCATCCTCGTACGCTCGCGAGCGCACCGTACCCGCGGTGCCGATCACCCCAATCCGTTTGTTGCGGGTCTGGCGTACCGCCGCGCGCACGGCGGGGTGGATAA
>DASYMY010000059.1:0-4599 GCA_036008825.1 Glaciihabitans sp. | reverse complement strand
CTCAATGGGATCGTCGAAGGTAATCAATTCCAGCGACTCATCCACCACACGAATCGAATGAATTGATCCGTTCAAAATGGTGCCATGCGTATTGTCCGGGTTGATTTTGTTTAATACCGAGCGGATGACTCCACCGTGGCTGACCACGATGATATTCGCCCCGGGCATTTGCCTCGCCAATTCCAGCAGGGTTGGCACAACACGCGCGGTGACTTCCTCCCGCGTTTCGCGTCCTGGCACATCCGTTTCGTCTGGGAAACGAGCGTCAACTTCTTGATAGTTGAGGCCCTCAGCCTGCCCGTAGCGCCGTTCGACAAGGCTTCCCAGCGTGAGGGGAGGTTCGAGCCCTATTTCGCGGGCAATGATGCTAGCGGTTTCGAAGGCACGTGACAGTGGGCTGGCAACGATGGTATGCCGATCACGTTTGGCTAACAGCTGGCCAGCCGTGGCTGCTTGCGCACGGCCCGTGTCGTTCAGTGGAATGTCTGTGCTGCCTTGGATACGGCGCGCCTTGTTCCAGTCGGTCTCGCCGTGGCGCACGAGGTACAGGGTTGTCATGGCGTTGTCCTTGAGGTTGAAGGGTGTACGCCACACCGTCTCAGTCAGATGCTGAGCCGGTCCTGCAAAGCAGCTAGCGTCTCAGAGGTTCCAGCGTCAATCTTAACCGCAGCGCGCCCGTCACCCTTGGTGATACCCCGGTTGATGATGATGACCGGCAATTTTCTTCTACTCGCCTGCTCCAGCAGTCGAATACCGGAATTCACCACCAAGGAAGATCCCGCAATAATCAGTGCAGTAGCTCCGGCAACCAGGGCACTGGCCTCCGCGAACTTGGGACGGGGGATGAACTCGCCAAAGTAGACAATGTCAGGCTTGAGCATTCCACCGCACACGGTGCACTCAGGAATGATGAAATTCTCTACCGACTTGATTTCCACGTCACCGTCGGGACCAAGCTCCGAAGCCGACGGTTCCCATAACCACGGATTGGCCTCGGTGATACGCGCCGAAATATCGGTACGCGCGTACAGCTGACCGCACTGCAGGCAGCGCACACGGTCCATAGTGCCGTGCAAGTCGACAACCCGCTGCGATCCCGCACGCAGGTGCAAGCCATCGACGTTTTGGGTGATTACGCCGTTGACTGTCCCGGCCAGCTCCATCTCGGCCAGCGCACGGTGACCAACGTTGGGTTGGGCGCTATCAAACCGAGCCCATCCCAGTTGGCTACCAGCCCAGTAGCGCTTTCGATACTCGGTGTCGGCCAAAAATTGTTGAAAAGTCATGGGGGTGCGCACGGGGGCGCCCTCGCCGCGATAGTCGGGGATACCGGAATCGGTGCTGACACCTGCTCCGGTTAGCACTGCAATGGTTCGACCTCGAAGAACTTCAACGGCGCTATCGAGTTGGGCGGCAGCGTCAGCCGAAAACGGCGTGGACGCGGGAGCGACAGAATGCGACATCCGACCTCCTTCAATCGTTATGGTGCTCACACAGCTTAAAGCCTTTGCTTTTCCGATATGTTTCCGAAGGCTGCCAGTCTTCGCTGTCAGCGGAACACTCAGAAAGCAGGACCCGTGCATCTCGTCCCCGTGACCGACATCGACTTGGACGGCCTCAGCGACTATTCCCGATTGACGGATGTCGCTCTGCGCCGAGTCTCAGAACCGGCGGGTGGGCTGTACATCGCGGAATCCAGCAAAGTGATCGCCCGGGCGCTCGCTGCCGGTCACATTCCCCGGTCCGTACTGCTGCAGGAGAAGTGGCTGGCCGATATAGAACCGCTGGTCGCCGACTTCGACGGACCGATATACGTGGGCGAGCCCGAACTGTTGGAGAAGCTCACCGGCTATCACATGCACCGTGGCGCCATCGCGGCCATGCACCGACCACCGTTGCCGTCCGTTGCCGATACCGTGGCCGGTGCCAGTCGAATTGTGATCCTAGAAGACATTGTTGATCACACCAATGTGGGAGCCATTTTTCGTTCCGTCGCCGGTCTCGGGGCCGACGCTGTTTTGATCACTCCTCGCTGCGCCGACCCGCTGTACCGTCGCAGCGTGCGGGTCAGTATGGGCACGGTTCTGCAGGTTCCGTGGACCCGCATTGACGAGTGGCCGCAGGGTGCAGCAGAGCTTAAAGCGTTGGGTTTTCACATCGCGGCGCTCGCCCTCGACGAATCCGCTGTGACACTCGACGCGTTTGTGGCATCCGCCCCTGAAAAAGTCGCTCTGCTTCTGGGAACTGAAGGAGATGGACTCAGTCGGGAGGCTCTCGAGAACGCCGACAGCACCGTCATGATTCCCATGTTGCACGGGGTGGATTCGCTGAACGTTGCATCGGCCAGCGCCGTGGCGCTCTACGCGCTCAGCCTCGAACGATCTGCGACCACACGGTAAGAGCGAACGCCTCGGCGGCGGCGAGGTCCGTCTCCTTCGAGGTGAGGTGCCACACCACGTTCAGGGCGGTGCGCAACTCAGCCCAGCGCGCGGTGCGATGCCAATCGCATTCTGCTGCTCGGGCGGCGGTGATGAGCTGATCGCGCACTTTGCTGACGGGGTCAGTGGTCGTGAGCGGTGCGCCTATCTGGGTGACTAATGGCCACAGATCAAACGCGGGATCGCCGACCAGTGGTTTCGGATCAATGACCACCCATCCGGACGAGGAACGCAGAATGTTTCCGGGGTTGAAGTCTCCGTGCAAAAGCGAGCCGGTAGGTCCCGAAGCTGAAAGCTCAGGCAGAGCGTCGAGCGCCTGCTCGACTAGAGCGTCCACACCAAGAAAGTGCAAAGCAGAAGAATGTTGCGGGAGGTTGTCCCTGGCCGTCGCTGCATACTCGGCCATTGCATCGGTCAAGCGGGGAAGCCCCGTCGGGGCTGCTGAGGCGGTCAACTCGTGGTGCAACCGGCCGGCTATTTGCAGCGCCTCCGTCGGAGACATCTCCTCCGAGGCCAACGGTATTCCAGGGTCCACCTCCGTAAGCAACATGGACCACGTCCATGGGTCCTGTCGCAAAACGGTCGGAGCAAGACCAGAGGGGAACATCTGCAACCCGACCGCCTCCCACACGCCTTCAACATGCGGGTAGGTCACTTTCAGAACCAGGGGAGTGCCAGCACTGTCGGTTACACGCAAGACGGAGCCGGACATTCCGCCGACGTATGCCTCACCTGCTGTGAGATCCCAGCGGTGAAGCATGGTCGCTACCGTTCCTGGCGCATCGGCCAGCCAATGTTCGAGGCTTGGGTACGCCTCGGTAGGGCCCAGCTCAAACGGAACACAGTGCATGGCTGCCAGTGTAGGCATCCACCGAGTCCTGCGAGAGATGAGGGGACGGCAAGATTACTATGAGCGAGTGCCAATTACCCGACAGCAGATGTACCGACGCCGCCGTATCACCATCTTCTCGGCAGCAGCGGTCGTCTTAGCGGGTGGCATTTACGTTCCATCCGCTCTGCTTGCTCCTGTTGATGCGGTGTCCGCTGAGGTTCCAGCACTGACTGTTGCGGCAGCGGCTACCGCCGAGCTCACCCTCCCCAGTTACGGGGCCAGCGGAATAGCAGCAGTGGGAATGCCCGGCCTTCTCGCCTCAAGCGGGGCAACCGAACCTCTTCCCATTGCATCCATCAGCAAAGTCATCACCACATTGGTCGTGCTGGACGCCAAACCGATCGGTGTAGACGAGGACGGCGAGAACATCGCGTTCACGTCCGACGATGTACAGATTTACAACGACTACGTTGCCGTCAACGGAAGTGTCAAACCGGTGAGTGCCGGGTCAACACTGACCGAGCGTGAAGTTATTGAATTGATGTTGGTCGGGTCTGCCAACAACTACGCCCAGTCCTTGGTCAACTGGGCGTTCGGGTCAGAGCGCGAATACGCCGTGGCTGCCGCAGAGTGGCTCACCCGCAACGGCCTAACGGCAACAACGGTGGCCGACGCGACAGGCATGTCGCCAAACAATGTGTCCACCCCCACCGATTTGGTCGCACTGGGCTCACTGGCTCTAGCCAACCCGCTGGTCGCCGAAATCATCGCGATGCAGGACATCACCGTTCCCGACGTTGGGCAATTGAGTAACACCAACAAGTTGCTGGGTATCGACGGCATCGATGGCATCAAAACCGGCACCCTCGACGAGGCGGGTGCGTGTCTGCTGTTTTCCGCCGACATATTGGTGGGATCTGAGACGGTCACCCTGGTTGGGGTTGTTCTCGGCGGCGACGACCATAGCACCGTCAACACCACGGTGCGGGCAATGCTGCAAAGCGTGAGCGCCGGCTTTCACGAACAGTCCCTCATCACCGAGGGACAGCAACTCGGGTCGTACAGCACGGCGTGGGGCGACTCCGCCGAGGTAATCGCAGCGGAAACCTCGTCCATCGTGGTGTGGTCCGACACGCCGATTAGCGCCGATGTTGAAACCGAACCGGTGTCAACCGGTGCGGCCGGCGATGTCGTCGGTACCGTGACGTTCAACGTAGGAAATAACACGGTTGTTGTGCCGTTGGAACTCGCGAACGCTATTGACGACCCCAGCTCACTGTGGCGACTCACGAACCCTGGCGAATTGTTCTAACTACTGTTTCTCAGTAA
>DASYMY010000058.1:0-3793 GCA_036008825.1 Glaciihabitans sp. | reverse complement strand
GGCCTATTTTCAGGACCAGTACCGGTCGATGTGGTTCTTCGACGCGAAAGTGTGGAACGACACCGATCTGCGCATTTACGAGCTCACGGTCATTCACCGTCAGCACGAAGATGAGTTCAAACACATGCTCAATGCCGTCCGTCACGGACGGGTAACCGCAGAGATCGCGGGCCGGCTAAACGAGACCGGTGCGCGGCCAGCGCCCACCGAAGGGGCAATTACCCTTGCCACCACTAACAGCACAGTGACCCGCATCAACGCGAGTGCCCTCGCGCGACTTCCCGGCCGATCGCTCACCGCCCGGGCGGAGATCAGCGGCGAATTTGGGGGGCGAGCCTACCCCGCAGACGACGCTCTGGAGCTGAAAGTCGGCGCGCAGGTAATGTTCCTCCGCAACGACGCGGAGCAACGTTGGGTGAACGGCAGTATTGGCACTGTCCGGCGCATCGACACCACCGTTTGGGTGGAGGTGGATGGCGAAACCCACTCGGTGCAGCCGGCGATTTGGGAAAAGTACCGCTACACCTATTCCGCGTCGACTAAGGCGCTCAAGAAAGACATTGTGGCCGAGTTTCAGCAGTTTCCGCTGCGATTGGCCTGGGCTGTCACCATTCACAAGTCTCAAGGCAAGACGTATGAGAAAGCCATTGTTGATCTCGGGTCGCGATCCTTCGCACCCGGCCAAACCTATGTAGCTCTCAGCCGCATCACCGCATTGGATGGCCTGTATCTCAGCCGGGCGTTGCGCCCATCCGACATCATCGTCGACGAGAATGTTCGCCGGTTTATGTCGGGAGCAGTAGCGGTGCCCGGTATTCAGGCGTAATCCCCACCGACCGACACTTAGTGGCCGGTGTGGGGCAGGTCGAACTCATAGTCGGCACTTCTCTCGCGCGGCTGGAACGAGTCAGAGTGCTCACCGTGCGGTTGCGCGTAGACACCGGCTTCGGTAGCGGCCAGCGCTGGTGTAGTCATCAGAGCAACAACCGTTCCCCCCAACACCAGCCCGAGCAAATAGCGTCCAGCGGCCGGGGTGCGGGAGGGGGCGGAGAAGTCGACGCCCCGGCGCAGCTGAATGGCAATAACCGCGGCAATATACAGCTCCAGCAGCGTGGCGATTCCGAGAGCCGTGAAACCGAGCGATGATGCCAGCTGCGGATTCTCGAATGCGGTCGCCGCTCCCACTACAAGTGCCCAAAACAGCACGGGGACCAGCGCGCCAACCAGTACAAGGCGAGGAAATACGATCCGCTCTCGCATAAAGGCGAGAACACCCCAGACGAGTTCGACGACTCCGAAAATCGTAAGAACCACAGCGATCGGAAAAGGAGAGCTGATGACGAGGGCCAGGTGAATCATTCCAACACCAATTGCGGCGAAGCCTAACCACGTGCGGGTGACCGTCGACATCATCTCTCCTCTTATCCGTATTCGTGTAGCGGTATCGCGGGTGCTTAGACGTGTGAAGCGGCGGTACGCTTCTCGGTGCCCAGGCCAACCGCCAGCAGAACAGCGGCGCTCGCGAAGTGCAGCACGTTGTCAGCAGCGTTGATGGCGAGAATGTTGAACTCGGAACCGACCAGGAACAGGCCGACAACTCCGAGAAGCAGGTAGGCGGCGCCCACCGTGGTGTTGACGCCCTTAGCTGCTGGCACGCTCGACAGGCCAGCGATCAACAATGCTGCACCAATCAGAAGGTGAGCAACGTTGTGGAAAATGTTGACCTCGAAGAGGCCGAGAAGCAGTCCACCGCTGGTGGAGAAGAAGCCCACTCCCGCGGTAACCGTGAAACCGAGAAGTCCGACCAGAACGTAGACCGCGCCGAAGATGATCCCCAGCAGTCGGTTTGGTGAATTCGTCATGAGTGTGATGCCTCCTGTTGTGGATGAGCACAGCGCCCCTCCTCTTACAACACCATTCGTACCCTTCGCTGTGAACGGATTGGTTCCAGATCAGACTTTTCTTGGAATTGGCGGAAAATCGACGGTCATCTCCCTTTTTTCGGCAGCAGCCGGGCACCGGTCTGCGGCACAGTGGACGTATGCCGATCATCCCCGACACCAAAAACTGGACCTGGGTCCTGGAATCCGAATGCCCCGAATGTGGCTACGCCGCCACCACGGTTAATCGGGAGGATGTGCCTACACTCATACGGCGAAACGCCGCAGCGTGGCCGGCAGTGCTTGATCGTGAGACCGTGCGGGTGCGCCCCAAGGATCACACGTGGTCGGCATTGGAGTATGCGGCCCACGTGCGCGACGTCTTCCGTCTTTACCGGACCCGCCTGCACCTTATGCGCACGGAAGACAACCCGGTGTACCCGAACTGGGACCAGGACGCCACCGCTGTGGCCGAACAGTACAACGAACAAGACCCCGCCACGGTGGGCTCAGAACTTCTAGCTGCCGCGGAAGATCTCGCCGCTGACTTTGACACCGTCGCTGGCGAGGAGTGGACGCGTCGCGGCCACCGAGATGACGGTGTCGACTTCACTATTGCCTCGTTTGCGCTGTACTTCATGCACGATCCCATTCATCACCTAGTGGACGTGGGCGGAGACCGCTAGACTCACTCGCGTACACGGGAGTCCGGTGAGCCGGGCTGAGAGGAAGCCAACCAGGCTTCGACCGTTGAACCTGATCTGGATCATGCCAGCGCAGGGAGAGACCTCTAACCCGTGCCCTTTGTAAACGACAGAGAGCGCGACAATGACAACAGCTGTATCAACCACTCTGACCCCCGCGGTATCCGCGCACGGGGTGGCCGCCACCGAATTTGGTATCGGAGCCCGCATCACCCTTGCGGTGATGAGTGACAACTACGTCCACATCATCACGGATGCGCTCGCCGCTGCCGATGCCACCGGACTCGACGTCACTACCGGAGACGTCAGCACCTTTATTGCCGGATCCGAAGAGAACCTGGTGCGCTACACCAGCCAACTTGTTGCCGGTGCTGCCCTATCCGGCGCCCACGTGTCAGCAACTATTCATTTTTCACGCGGATGCCCCGGTGAAGTCCTCTGCGCACTGCCGCAGGGCGCCGGACCCCTCCGCAGTAACATTCCGAGTCCCGAGAACACCGGTATCAGCGCCGCGGCCGAATGGGCGTTGTATCCGCTGGAGGATACGGGCAGAGACGGGGCTGACCCCGACCATATGCGCGATATTTACGCGGCCATCAACTACGCCAAAGAAGACACGGGAACATTTGTGGCCTCGGAACATTTTGTGACCCGCCTCGAAGGAGATGTGGCCCGGGTGATCGCCACAGCGGCCGCTGGCTGGATTCTTGTGGGACGCAGCGTGCAACACGTCACCTCGCACCTCACCGTCTCCGTCAACAGCCCCAGCCGGTGAGCCGGCAGATGAGTCCAAAATCTCGGTCTACCGCGCCTACTCGCGCCCGGTTCACCCTCAAAGACCTTGTTCTGCTCGTCGTTCTCGCCGTTGTCTTCGGCTTTATCTACTGGGCGCTAGTGCAGGCCTGGACGGCACTGTCGATTCTGATGGGACCGGCCGGTGACCTCGCGCAACACTTTCTCTCCGGCAGTTGGCTGCTGGTAGCCCCCATCGCGATCGCCATTCTGCGTCGACCGCTCGCCGGAATCCTTGCTGAGGTACTCGCCTCGGTTATCGAAGTGGTATTTCTTGGATCTGCGGTGGGTCCAATTCTCTTTATTGCCGCAGCTCTGCAGGGTGCTGGATCAGAAATACCGTTCGCCGTAACTCGATACCGTTCATACGGATGGGCCACCTATGCCCTCTCCGGATTAATGGGTTCCGGGCTGGTG
>DASYMY010000057.1:0-2359 GCA_036008825.1 Glaciihabitans sp. | reverse complement strand
ACCGAGATCACTAGCCACAACCATGGGTTCGCCGTTGACGCGCCCATCGGAGAAGTCTCCTCCAGCCCCGCTGGATTCGGCCGGGTCGAAGTCAGCCACGTCAACCTCAACGACAACGTGGTTGAGGGACTCAACGCCCTCGACATTCCTGCCTTCTCGGTGCAGTACCACCCCGAAGCCGCCGCAGGCCCCCACGACAGCAACTACCTGTTCGACCGATTCCGCGACATGGTGTTGGCCAACCGCACCACCCTCGCCACCGAACAGGGTGCAGCAACAAACAGCTCCGACGACCAGGAAAGCAAGTAATGCCGAAGCGCGAAGATATCAAATCCGTTCTGGTGATCGGAAGCGGCCCCATCGTCATTGGACAGGCCGCCGAGTTCGACTACTCCGGCACCCAGGCGTGCCGTGTGCTGCGTGAAGAAGGAGTGCGCGTAATTCTCGTGAACTCCAACCCCGCCACCATCATGACCGACCCCGATTTTGCGGATGCCACCTACATCGAGCCCATCAGCTGGCAGGTCATCGAAACCATCATCGCCAAGGAAAAGCCGGACGCCATCCTGCCCACCCTGGGTGGGCAGACCGCTCTGAACGCGGCCATTGAACTGCACAACCACGGCATCCTTGAGAAGTACAACGTTGAGCTGATCGGCGCGAACTTTGAGGCAATCAACAAGGGTGAAGACCGCCAGATCTTCAAAGAACTCGTCCTCGACTGCGGCGCCGACGTGGCGAAAAGCTACATCGCCCACACGGTGGACGAAGCCGTCGAATACGCCGAAGACCTCGGCTACCCCCTGGTAATTCGTCCCTCGTTCACCATGGGCGGCCTCGGCTCCGGATTCGCCTACTCGCGCGACGAGCTCATCCGTATGGTCACCGACGGACTCCACCAGAGCCCCACCACCGAAGTGCTTCTCGAGGAATCGATCCTTGGCTGGAAAGAGTACGAACTCGAACTGATGCGCGACACCGCCGACAACACGGTTGTGGTGTGCTCGATCGAGAACGTTGACCCGGTTGGTGTGCACACCGGAGATTCCATCACTGTTGCCCCCGCGCTGACCCTCACCGACCGTGAGTTCCAGAACTTGCGCAACATCGGAATCGACATCATCCGAGCCGTCGGTGTTGACACCGGTGGCTGCAACATTCAGTTCGCCATCGACCCGGCCACCGGCCGTGTCATCGTTATCGAGATGAACCCTCGGGTCTCCCGTTCCAGTGCGCTTGCATCCAAAGCCACCGGGTTCCCCATCGCAAAGATCGCCGCAAAACTGGCCATTGGCTACCGCCTTGATGAGATCCCCAACGACATCACGAAGGTCACACCTGCCTCGTTTGAACCCACCCTCGACTATGTCGTTGTGAAGGTTCCGCGGTTCGCGTTCGAGAAATTCCCGTCGGCCGACGCGACCCTCACCACCACCATGAAGTCGGTTGGCGAAGCGATGGCCATTGGCCGTAACTACTCGACCGCGTTGCAAAAAGCCCTCCGCTCCTTGGAGAAGCGTGGCAGCAGCTTCCACTGGGACGGCGAGCCGGCCAACAAAGAAGAACTGCTCGCCATCGCGGCGGTTCCCACCGACGGCCGGATCATCACGGTGCAGCAAGCCCTGCGCGCCGGAGCGACCACAGAGGAAGTCTTCGACTCCACCAAGATCGACCCCTGGTTCATCGATCAGATTGTGCTTATCAACGAGGTTGCAGACGAAATTGCGGATGCCACAGACCTCGACGAAACCGTGCTCCGCCTAGCTAAAGACCACGGCTTCAGCGACGCGCAGATCGCGAGCCTGCGCGGTATCGAAGAAGCCGCGGTCCGTGACATCCGCTGGTCGCTTAATGTTCGTCCGGTCTTCAAAACGGTTGATACCTGCGCGGGGGAGTTTCCGGCCCTCACCCCGTATCACTATTCGAGCTACGACAGCGAAACCGAAGTGCTTCCGAGCGACCGCAAAAAGGTCATCATTTTGGGGTCAGGGCCCAACCGAATTGGGCAGGGGATCGAGTTCGACTACAGCTGTGTTCACGCCTCGTTTGCACTGTCGGATGCCGGCTACGAGACCATCATGATCAACTGCAACCCCGAGACGGTCTCGACCGACTACGACACCAGTGATCGTCTCTACTTCGAACCGCTCACCCTTGAAGACGTTCTGGAGATCATCCACGCTGAAAGTGGCAGTGGCGAACTCGTTGGAGTTGTGGTGCAGCTGGGCGGCCAAACCGCTCTTGGACTTGCCCAGGGTCTGAAGAACGCGGGTGTACCGATTTTGGGGACATCCCCTGAGGCCATCGATCTGGCCGAAGAACGTGGACTGTTCTCGAAGATCCTGGCCGACGCCGCTCT
>DASYMY010000056.1:0-5749 GCA_036008825.1 Glaciihabitans sp. | reverse complement strand
CCCCACCGACGAACACGACCAGGTTCTGGTAACCATCGACAAGCTGGACAAGGTTGGACCAACGGGCGTGGTCGCCGAGCTCCGCGACCGTGGCTCAGCTCCTGCCGCCGTCGACGCACTCGAGTCGTTCTTGCAACGACCGACGCCCGTGACACCGTCCACCGGATTCAACGCGGAGTCCATCGCAGCCGCGTTGCCGGTAGGAGTGGACTCCGGAGTGGTCGCCGAACTTGCCGCTCTTGGTGCCGCCGTGGATGATGCGCGCGCGGCGGCGGGAAGCGCTGCCGCCGACACCTCCGCCGCCCTTATCGAGTTTGATCCGTTCCTCGTGCGCGGTATGGGGTACTACACCGGTCCAATCTTCGAGGTCGCGCACCCCTCGCTCGGCTACTCCCTCGGTGGTGGTGGCCGCTACGACGGCATGATCGGGCGTTTTCTAGGAACGGATGTCCCCGCGACCGGGTTCTCGCTCGGATTCGAGCGTCTCGTTGATTTGGTTGATCTCGGCGAGGACCCCTCCAGTCAGGCGCTCGCGCTGGTGTACCCCGCTCAAACCGACGCTGGGCTGCTTGCTCGGCTTAAGGCAGCGCTGGTTGCGGAGGGTATTCGGGTACGACTCGTTCGCAAGTCGAAGAACACCAAGGCGCTGTTTGAGTCACTTGTCGCTGATGGGTTTACCGAGTACGCCTTTGTGAACTCCGAAACGGTGTCCTTTGAAGATTTGGACCGCAAACCACTCGGCAGCTCTCGCGACTAGTCTGGGTGCCGTGTCAGAGACATCCGCCGAAGAAACGCGTTACGCGCGATTGCTTGAGGTAGAACACGAGGTCGCAGTTCTACATCAGTCGACCCGTGCCCGGTTAAAGCTCCTCGTCGAGAGATTCGACCCGGAACTGCAACCGGCCGGGTTCGGTGTGCTGCGCTATGTGATCGCCAACGAACCCATCAGGGCCGGCGGTATTGCGGCCGCCCTTGGTATCGATAAGAGTGCGGTCAGTAGACAGCTCACCATTCTGCGTGACGCCGGTCTCATCGACACCCGGCCTGATCCCGAAGATGGACGCGCCACCCTCCTGGTTGGTACCCCAGCCGCCCGTGAGGCGCTCGATGCGTTCCGATCCGAGGTGCGCTCCGGATACGAACGCGTTCTGGCTGAATGGGACTCGGAAGAGGTTGCGCAGTTCGCGCGGCTGTTACGAAAGTTCAATCACTCGTTGTCGCAGCGCACCAGCGAGGCCACATCTCGCCAGGATGACGGGCCCGCAACAACCTAAGCCATCTGCAGTAGAGCCACGACAACCGGCCGCTGATCGGCAAACCTTCAGCTCTTGGGTTCTTCGACCCTACCGGACAGCACGATCCGATCCGTTGTCGCATGTACCGTTCCTCGAATGAGCGCTTGCCCTGTGAGAAAAGGGCATCGTTCACCTTCGACGGGTAAGATTCGAGACGAACATCCCACACCTACGCGCGGATGTTCCCAATACCAGCACTACTAAGGAGATTCCCTGTGTCTTTGATTGAGGCAGTTGTCGCTCGCGAAATTCTGGACTCGCGGGGTAACCCCACGGTCGAGGTTGAGGTCTTGCTCGACGACGGTACGGTGTCCCGTGCCGGCGTCCCCTCCGGTGCGTCTACCGGCGCCTTCGAGGCGTACGAACTCCGTGACGGTGACAAGTCACGGTACCTCGGCAAGGGTGTTCTGAAAGCTGTCGACGCCGTTCTCGACGACCTCGGACCCGCCATCGAGGGATTCGACGCAGCCGACCAGCGTCTCATCGACGCCGCGCTCATCGAAGCCGACGGTAGCGACAACAAAAAGAACCTCGGAGCCAACGCGATCCTCGGTATCTCGATGGCCGTCGCCAAGGCCGCTGCGGATTCTGCTGGCCTCCCGCTGTTCCGCTACCTCGGTGGCCCGAACGCCCACATTCTTCCCGTTCCTATGCTCAACGTCATCAACGGTGGATCGCACGCCGACAGCAACGTTGACATTCAGGAATTTATGATCCTTCCCCTCGGAGCCGAAACCTTCGGCGAGGGCCTGCGCTGGGGCGCCGAGACCTACCACGCCCTTAAGGGTCTGCTGCACGACAAGGGACTGAGCACCGGCCTGGGTGATGAGGGTGGCTTCGCACCGAACCTGTCCAGCAACAGCGCAGCGCTCGACCTTCTCATGGAGGCAATCGAGAAGGCCGGCTTCACCCCCGGCAAAGACATCGCACTTGGTCTCGACGTCGCCGCGTCCGAGTTCCACACCGACGGCAAGTACGCATTCGAAGGTAAGCAGCTCAACTCCGCCGAGCTGACCGCCTACTTCGCTGAGCTCGTTGCTGCATACCCGCTGGTCACCATCGAAGACCCGCTGGACGAGGACGACTGGGAGGGCTGGGCTCAGTTCACCACCGAACTCGGTGCCAAGACTCAGATCGTCGGAGACGACCTGTTCGTTACCAACCCGAGCCGTCTGGCCAAGGGTATCGACCTCAGTTCCGCCAACTCCATGCTGGTCAAGCTCAACCAGATCGGTACCCTCACCGAGACACTCGACGCAGTTAGCCTCGCTCAGCGCAATGGCTTCTCGACGGTCATCTCGCACCGTTCAGGTGAAACCGAAGACACCTTCATCGCTGACCTGTCCGTCGCAACCGGTTCCGGCCAGATCAAGACCGGTGCACCTGCTCGCTCCGAGCGTGTCGCGAAGTACAACCAGTTGCTCCGTATTGAGGAAGAACTCGCCGAAGCGGCTGTCTACGCCGGCCGCGGCGCGTTCCCCCGCTTCAAGGGCTAATCAACTCACAGGTAATCTCGCCTATCATCAAACGTATGGCTCGACGGCAGAAAACAACTCAAGTACCGGTTGCTCTGCCCGAGATGGAGAGTGCCCCGGACCGCTGGCTGCGCAACATCCGGCTGTCCGGGTTCACTCTCACCATGCTGGCGTTAGTGATCCTCGGGGTTGTTGTGCTCGCTCCCTCACTCAAGTTGCTCGTTGAGCAGCGCCAAGAGCTAGCCACCCTGCAAGAGGTGGTGGGGGAGCAGCAAGCGTCTGTCGACGAGCTCACCGGGGAAGTCGCCCGGTGGAGTGATCCGGCCTACATAGAGGCCGAAGCTCGCGACCGCCTTCTCTATGTTTACCCCGGCGAATACAGCTACCTCGTCATCGACGGCGACCCCACACCAACACCGGCCGACGGTGTCCCGATCAGCGACACCATCCAGACCACTCAGGTCGATTGGATGAAGTCGATGTTGTCGTCTGTGCTCACCGCGGGTCTGTCTGACGCTGTGCCCAGCGAGCTGGTCGCACCGGTGATCGACGAGACTCAGTGATTCCCCTTGTCCAACCACTCTTGACCGGGGATCCCGCATGAGCACGCCACCTTTTGACCTACCCACCGAGCGCGACATTCAGATTGTGTCCGCTCAGCTGGGCAGGCCCGCCCGCAATGTCATCGGTATTGCCGCCCGGTGCGCCTGTGGAGCCCCCACCGTGGTGTCCACCAGCCCACGCCTCGCGGACGGCACCCCGTTCCCCACTTTGTATTACCTATGCCACCCTGCCGCAACGGCCGCTGTGTCGACACTTGAGGCCAACGGGGTTATGCCGGAGCTCGCAGCCCTACTTGAGGGTGAAGTGGCGGATCAGTACCGCGCCGCTCACGAGGCATATCTTGCCGACCGGACGTCACTTGCGGATATCCCCGAAATTGACGGTATCTCAGCAGGCGGTATGCCCACCCGGGTGAAGTGTTTGCACGCTCTCGTCGGGCACAGCCTTGCCGCAGGAGCAGGCGTGAACCCGATCGGGGATCGTGCCCTTGAACTTGCTACCTGGAGTCCCGACGTGTGCCAATGCGTCGACTACGCCCTCGATGGGCCTGTGCAGTGAAGCGTCGCGTCAGCTCGAGTGTGGTGGCGTTGGCGGTAGCGTCATCCATTCTGGTTGGCGCAGTACCTGCCCACGCTGACTACATTCGCGACGCGGAATACTGGCTCGACCAGTACGGCATCACCGAAGCCTGGGAAACCACGACCGGCGAAGGTGTCACCATCGCCGTCATTGACACCGGTGTCGACGGCAGCCACCCCGACTTGAAGGGCGCTGTGGTCGGCGGCGCGGACTTCTCCGGCCTCGGCTCAAGCAATGGTCAAAAACCGGTAGGTACCGGAGATAGCAACCACGGCACCATGGTTGGTTCGCTCGCGGCCGGGCGAGGCTCCGCCGAGGGAGTCGGCGTTATTGGTGTCGCACCCAGCGCGGATTTGTTGTCCATTTCCATTGGTTTTGGTGAAGGCACCTCCGATTCAGACGAACAGGTGGCCGAAGCGGTGATCTGGGCTGTCGACAATGGCGCCGACATCATCAACATGTCGTTGACTCGAAACACTCTCTCCTGGCCGGAAAGCTGGGATAAAGCTTTCCTCTACGCCATGAACAACGACGTGGTTGTCGTCGCTGCAGCGGGAAACCGAGGTAGCGGAACCACATCAGTTGGTGCGCCAGCGACTATGCCTGGCGTCCTTACCGTTGCAGGCGTCGACCGCAACGGGCAGGCGAGCTTGGATGCTTCTGCTCAGGGAATCACTATTGGCGTTTCTGCTCCCAGCGAGGAACTCCTCGGCGCAATCCCCGACGGGGGAGTGGTGCAGTGGAGCGGCACTAGTGGCGCGACTCCTATCGTGGCCGGAATCGTTGCCCTTGTGATGTCAGCGCATCCAGATCTGGATGCAGCAAACGTGATCAACAGGGTAGTCAGCACAGCAACGCCTGCCGGTGCGCAGGGATCAGATCCGATTTACGGGTTCGGCTTGGTAGACGCGGCGGCGGCCGTCTCTGCGGGCGTCGAAGCGGTCACCGCGAACCCGATGGGAGATCTGGCTGAGTGGATCAGATTGAATCGTCGAGCCGAGTCAACAGCAGTTCCTACGGTTCCCGCACCAACGCCGACGTCGACGTCGTTGACCGCGCCACCGGCAGCTGCGGCCCCAACAACGCCCATTGGCAGCCTGTATCCGAGCGTGACACAACTACGAACAGTAGGACTTCCACTCGGAATTGTGCTGGTCTTTGCCGTTATTTTCGGAACACTGGTGGTCTTCGCCGTTCGGCATTTCTGGTCACTGCGCCGAAGGGAGTAAGTTGGTCCCTGATTCCCACCACTAGGAGACCTCCACCGTGCCAAAAATTTTGATCGTCGGCGGCGGCTACGCCGGTTTCTACACAGCCCTCAAACTGGAGAAGTGGCTACGCCACGGCGAGGCTGAGGTCACAGTTGTTGACCCGCTGCCGTACATGACGTACCAGCCCTTCCTGCCTGAGGTAGCCGCCGGCAACATTGAGCCGCGTCACGCTGTAGTTGCTCTGCGCCGTCACCTCAAGAAGACGAAGGTTGTCACCGCCAAGGTGACCAGCATCAACCACGCGTCGAAGACCGCAACCATCACCCCCGCAGTGGGTGAGCCGTGGGAGGAGTCCTACGACCAGATTGTCGTCACCGCCGGATCCGTTTCACGTACCTTCCCCATCCCCGGTGTCGCCGACGAAGCTATTGGCCTCAAGAGCATCGAGGAAGCCATCGCGATCCGGGACCGTGTCCTGGCGAACTTCGAGAAGGCGTCCAACCTTCCTGCTGGACCTGAGCGTGACCGCCTGCTCACCGTAGTTGTCGTGGGCGGTGGCTTCGCCGGTATTGAGACGTTCGCCGAGCTCCGTAGCCTCGCCAACGCGCTGCTCAAGAACTACCCG
>DASYMY010000055.1:0-2333 GCA_036008825.1 Glaciihabitans sp. | reverse complement strand
TCGGGGGCGCGATCATCGTGGTCGCTGCAGGCCGCACCCACAAAAACCAGCTCAAGGGAGCGGTGTCTGCGCTCGGCAACGTCGGCGCTCCGATCTCCGGGCTGGTGCTGACCATGCTCCCAACCAAAGGCCCGGATGCCTACGGTTACGGCCGTTATGGCTATGGCTATGGCTATGGGTACGGCGACGAGATTACGGAACAGAAGGCAGAAACCCCGAGTCGCCGCGAACGAGTCAAGCGGTGACCAAATTCACGGTGCTCGTGGTGTGCACCGGGAATATTTGTCGATCTCCGCTGGCCGAACAACTCCTCCGTGCGCGTTTCGCCGAGCTCGCCGTTCCCGCGACCGTCTGCAGCGCCGGGACGCGTGCGCTCGCCGCACAGCCCATGACACCTCAGGCCGCAGCCCTTTCCCTGCGATATGGAGCAGCCGAAGAGGTGCATACCTCCCAGCAGCTCACCGAGCCTCTCATCGTCGAGGCTGACCTCGTCCTCACCGCGAGCCGCGAGCACCGCGCGGAGGTGGTCTCCCTCCATCCCCGCGCCGCCCGCTACACGTTCACCCTTGCCCAATTCGCTCGCCTGGCTGAATCTCACCTCGAGGAGACCGTGCTGATCGAGCACGCCGTCCGCGGCGGTGGCGGACCGTCCGACGACTCCGGTGAAACCCTGCGTGCGTACGTCGCCGATATCGCGGCAATTCGTGGCTTCGCGCCGCCCCTCGCGCACTCTGACGACGATGACATCGTCGACCCCTACCGTCGCACTCAAGACATATACGACTTGTCGGGCCAGGCTGTGGACAAAGCCGTCACGGTTGTCTGTCGGGGCTTGGCAACAGCACTAGGAAGGTCATAGTCGTGGCCCGCCCACCCCGTTTCATCCCGAGAGACGGCTCACGCAGGGCACTCTGGGCCTACCTCGGACTCATAGCGTTCGTTCTCCTCGACGTGCTCCTCATCTCCTGGGCGCTCCGCGTGAGCGAGTCGAAGGCTGTCGACCCGATCTCCTTCGCGGCTCCCACTTCTGAGCCGGTGTTGGCCGCTCAACCAGAGCCGACGCCGAGCAGCAGACCCTCCGCGGCCCCAGCCGAAACCGTGATCACAGCTGTCCCACCAACTCGCATCCTCGCTGCGCTCGACAGTTCCACTGCCTGGCGTGCCACCACCGGTCCCTGCCCCGCCACCCAGGCTGCGCCAGAGCTGACCACTGATGGCGGCGCAAGCTGGACGGCTACCGATGCCACCGGATCCACCCAGGTCACCGCACTGCAGCACATCGCGGTGTCCAGCGGCAGAGTCGCCACCATGATCGGCCTGGCCCAATCCGATTGCGCCCCGCAGTTCGTGAAAACCTTCGTCGCCGGCGACAACTACTCTTCCTACCCTGATGAGCTTGACGCTGCCTGGTACGTCGACCCAGCCAACCGTGCCGTTCTGCACAGCCCTTCTGGTGACCACCCGGCACCCTGTTCGCGGATAATAGCCTTGGCCAATCGTGACGCCGACGCTGCCGCCGTCCTCTGCCCCGGCGATCTGGTCTATATGACGACCGATGCTGCAGCGAGCTGGTTGGAGCCCTTGCAAGTTTCCGGTGCTCTCGCCATTGCTCCCGCTGCGGACGAAGGCTACCTCGCTGCCGCCGCTGGACGCGCGGGGTGCACGGGTGTGCAGCTGCTCACGGTTACCGATTTTGAATCAATCCAAACGGGCTGCTTCCCCTCCGAAGCGTCCGACAAAATACTGCCTGGCAGCGTAGCTCTGTCAGAGGCCGCTAATACTGTTTGGCTCTGGGTCGGAAGCGCCTCGGGTCGATCGCAGGATGAGGGGGTGACGTGGCAATGATGATTCGCGAAAAAGCAGGCGCCGCGGCCCGTCGCTCCGCCAACCGAGTTTGGCGCCACATTTACGCCGCCCGCCTCGTTGTCACCGACCTTATGGCGCTCATTTGGGTGGTCTTCGGTGTGCAGATAGCCTGGCTCGGCATCGACAGTCGACTCGCCGGGGCGTCAGGAAACCGAAGTCGCCTTGAGATTGGCTATACGCTCGTTTCGCTCGTTGTGATCGCCGGCTGGATGGCCGCACTGAAGTTCTACGACACGCGAGCCGACCGCGTCATCGGTCTTGGGTCAGCCGAGTACAAACGGATCGCTGATGCGAGCATTCGCCTTTTCGGGCTCATCGCAATCATCGCTTTCCTCTTCAAGATTGATTTGGCTCGCGGGTACATTCTCATTGCATTCCCGTTCGGCATGGTTGTGCTTATGTTCTCCCGCTGGATTTGGCGACAGTGGCTGGGCGTGCAGCGACAGAAGGGCCTGTTTTCCTCTACT
>DASYMY010000054.1:0-1723 GCA_036008825.1 Glaciihabitans sp. | reverse complement strand
CTTGAACGATGCGCACATCATCCGGTGTTCCAAAAACTTCAAAGCGGTACAGGTGGGGAACCACGCACTTGGCAGCGATAATGTCCCCGGCGAGGCAGTAGGCCTCGCCGAAATTGGTGTTGCCGGCGCCGATCACTCCTCGAATCAGCGATCGGTTGCCCTCGTCGTTGAGGAACCGGATCACCTGCTTCGGAACCGCGCCCTGACCGTTGCCTCCGCCGTAGGTAGGAAGGCACAACACGTAGGGCTCTTCAACACGAAGCGGCTCATCCATGGCGTAGAGCGGGATGCGAATTGCGGGCCGGTTGAGCTTCTGGGCGAATCGATGGGTGTTACCCGAAGCACTGGAGAAGTAGACAAGGCGCGTCATCCGGCATCCTCTCGCTTGGGAGCCGTTCGATGCCTACGCGAGGCGGTCGGCGAGCTCGTTGATCTTGTCCGGGCGGAAACCTGACCAGTGATCCTCATCAGTGATGACGACAGGAGCTTGCAGGTAGCCGAGGGCCTTGACCGCCTCAAGTGCGCCCTCGTCGACGGAGAGGTCGAGGACCTCGTACTCGATGCCCTTGTTGTCCAGCGCCCGGTAGGTAGCGGTGCACTGTACGCAGGAAGGCTTGGTGTAAACCGTGATTGCCATCTCGTTGAGACCCTTCTCGTCATTCAGAACAGGTGTGGATCGCGGGTTCCGCACTTGTGCCGAACTGCACTACCAATACTACATCTAGTGATCACGGATGGGAACGGCCACAACATACAGTAATTACAATTATGTAGTTATCCACCGACACTCCACCGGTTCTCAACAGCCTGCCCACAGCCCGACGGGCGCAGCTACCGCGATTTCCCGCGGCACCCGAGCTGGTTATCCACAGGTCCAAGTTCGCAACAATTTGCCCTGTGGAAAAGCTGGCCCTCTCACTAAGGCGGCACTGTCCCTCTCTCGGCACGCCTTCTGGAAGCCGGCACGCGTTTCAAGGAGGACCCACTCCCGAGGACGTGCCGCGACGTCGGAGCTCGGCACGCGGCCACGGTTAGGTCTGCCGGTGCGAGTCGGCCCGCGGAACACTGTGTTCTGCGAGGAAGGAGTGACGCGTTGCGGCGAGATCGCGGTGTCCGAGTCCCATCGGACGAAACTGCTTGAACGTGCGCGCAACGCGTCTTCCCGCCGCTTCTCCTGCCACACCACTTCACCTGGGTCACGATCGCCCAGAATCGCTCCGCGGGTGTACTTGTGCTTGCCGTCGAACTCGCCGATCTTCTTGACCCCGCCAGTAGAAGTCGACCCAGAAGTCCTCACCACCGACGTTCGCGAAGCACACCTGAGGCTACGGAACCTCAAAACCGAGCTCGAAGATGCGCACCCGACTGAGCGACTCCCCTGGGTTTGCCGCGAGTCCGTCCCCGAAATCGATCGCCCGCTTCGCCTTGCTAAATCCCATCCGAGGGCTCACTGACGCCAATTCTTCATACAGGTCATCGCGAATCACAGCGGGCTCGCCACCCCCGCACCCCGAACCTTCCGCCGCGATGCACGGTGAACGATTTTGACGAGCTACCCCCGGCGGCTTGGCGGTCGATGATGTGAACGGTCTGAGGCCAGGACCCAATCAGCGGGAGCCCGTGCAGTGCGGCGGCGGAAAGGTGCGACACCAGGATGGGCCGATACGTGACCGCCGATGCTGCCCGCACACTCAGCCGGTAGCGGTCTTCATTCCTCATAGCA
>DASYMY010000053.1:0-1626 GCA_036008825.1 Glaciihabitans sp. | reverse complement strand
GTCATCATCACCGGCGGCATCGACCTGTCCGTTGGCGCCATCCTTGGCCTCTCCACCATGGTGCTGGGCTGGTTGTCCCACCAGGGCGGGTGGCCTCTACCGTTGGCTATGCTCGCCGCGATTGGGGTGGGCGCCATTGCCGGATCCATCAACGGGTTTGGTATCACCATGGGCAAACTTCCACCGTTTATAGCCACGCTGGCGATGATGTCGATCGCCCGAGGCCTTGCCAACATCATTACCGATGGTCAACAAATTGTGGGCTACCCCGAGTGGTTCTATCAACTGGCCTCCCAGCGTTACCTTGGCTTCTTCGCCATCACCGCCATAGTGCTGGTGCTGCTGTACATCGCCGGGTGGGCGCACCTCAAATACCGTCCGAGTGGTCGCGCCATCTATGCCATCGGCGGTGGCCATGAAGTTGCTCGACTCGCGGGCATCCAGGTCAAAAAGGTCACCATCTGGGTCTACGTCTTCGCAGGAGCCCTAGCAGGACTTGGCGGAATCGTGCTTGCCTCTCGCCTTGACTCCTCACAGCCCAGCGCAGGAACCGGCTACGAACTCGACGTCATCGCCGCCGTTGTGATTGGCGGGGCCAGCCTCGCCGGTGGTGTTGGTCGCGTCACCGGAACCATCATCGGTGTGCTCATCATCGGCGTGCTCCGCAACGGTCTGAACCTATTGGGCGTCTCCCCGTTCATCCAGCAGGTCGTTATCGGTCTGGTTATCGCGCTGGCGGTTATGACCGACGTCCTGCGCCGCCGTAAGGCCTAACCCTCTACTTCCCTCGATCCCGATCCTCAACTGCATTACAACAAAGGAGTGAAAATGCTACGTCGAATCACAGTGGGCGCTGTTGCCCTCGCCACCATGGTCTCCCTCGTCGGCTGCGCCAGCAACGGCTCAGGCGGGGAAGGGGGAGACGACGAAATCGTTATTGGTCTCGCCGTCGCCAACCTGCAGGCCGACTTCTTCAACCAGATCCGCCAATCGGTGGAAGCGGAAGCCGAAGCGCAGGGAATCGAAGTCATCGTCTCTGACGCCAAGGGTGACGCTGACACGCAGGTCAGCCAGATCCAGGACTTCATCACCCAACAGGTCGACGCCATCATCTACATCCCGGCCGGGGCAACAGCTGCCACCGTCCCGGTACGCGATGCCAAGTCCGCGGGTATTCCCGTTGTCACCGTTGACCGCAACCCCGAAGGCGAGCCCGGCGACACCTTCATTGCAACCGACAGCGTTGCAGCAGCAGAAGAACTCGGCGACTGGGTTGTTGAGCAGACCGGCGGTCAAGGCGAGGTGGGCATCATTCAGGGGCAGGTCGGAACCACCCCTGAACTAGCTCGCGATGAAGGCTTCACCGCAGCTCTCGAAAAGGCCCCCGGTTTGGTGGAAGTAGCCCGCCAGGCGTCCACCCAGTGGGCGCAAGACGAAGGCTTCGACATCGCCACCGACATGCTGCAGTCGAACCCCGGCATCACCGTGTTCTTTGGTCGCGCTGACGCACTGGCCCTCGGCGCCGCGGCGTCCGCCCGTGCTGCAGGCCGCGAAGACATCCTCGTTGTTGGATTCGACGGTGACAAGGCCGGCCTCGAGGCAGTTCGAGACGGAATCCTTGGTGCC
>DASYMY010000052.1:0-3050 GCA_036008825.1 Glaciihabitans sp. | reverse complement strand
GTCTCCGCACCGGTCGCCGCCGTTGCTGCGCCCGTGGCTGCGGTCGAGCCTGAGCCGACCCCCGAGCCGACTCCGGAGCCCGAGGTTGTCCATGAGGAACCCGCGCCCGTGGCTGCCGTCAGCCCGGCCCCCGTGTCGAATGTCGACGACGAGGACGAAGCGACCACAACCACCAACCTGCTGCAGCTGGCACGTCGCTTGCACGAAGAGCACGTTCGCGAAGGTGTTGAAAAGCGCGACTCCCTCATCGCGGATGCGCACGCCACAGCCGCACGCTTGCTCGCCGAGGCTGAAGCCCAGCAGCGCGCTCAGGTCGCGACGATGGAAGAGGAACGAGCTCAGCTCGAAGCTCGCATCGACGAACTCCGCATCTTCGAGCGCGAATACCGCCAGAAGCTGAAGAGCTACATTGAAAGCCAGTTGCGCGAACTCGATTCCCCGCAGGCAGCGCTTGCTGGCAACGATTCGTCCGGTTCAAACTTCTCGGGCTTTGCCGGAAAGTAGTCCCGTAACGAAGGCCAGCACCCCGGCGCTCAGTATCCGAGCGCTCGTGGTGCTGGCCATCGTTGCGTCAGGGGTCTATGCCATCGATCAGATCAGCAAGTATCTGATTGTTGCCAATATGACCGAACGTGAGCAGATCCCCGTCATTGGGGAACTTCTCCAGTTCTTCTTCATAAAAAATTCAGGCGCCGCCTTCTCGCTGGGCGAAGGTATGACGTGGATTTTCTCCATTGTTGCCACCGGTGTCGCCGTATTCATCGTTGTGTTCGCACGTCGGATCCGCTCAACCGCGTGGGCCGTCCTCTTTGGTCTCTTGCTCGGCGGTAACCTCGGCAACTTGACCGACCGGTTGTTCCGTGAACCTAGCTTCGGTCAGGGACACGTTATCGACTTCCTCCAGCTCTACGCCTTTCCCGCCATCTTCAACATTGCGGATGTCGCAATCGTCTCGAGCATGGGCTTGTTCATCCTGTTAACCATCCGTGGAATTGGTCTCGATGGTCAACGCCCCGCACCAGCATCAACGGCGGCCGTTGACGGTACCGCCGATGAGGCAGGACCCACTTCTTCCGACGACCACCGCGGTAACTCTGCCGCAACCGACACACCTAAGTAGCCATGGAATCGCGCAGTTTCCCCGTCCCCGAAGGTCTCGCCGGCGAACGGGTCGACACCGGGTTGTCCAAAATGCTGGGGTTCTCCCGTAGCTTCGCCGCCGAGATCGCCGAAGCCGGGGGAGTGGAGCTCGATGGGCGCCCCGCCGGAAAATCGGATCGACTGATTCCGGGCAGCTGGCTAGAGGTTCAGTGGCAGCCGCGCGAAGCGCCCGTCGTCGTTCCCGTAATCGTTCCTGAACTGACGGTGGTGTACGACGACGACGATCTCGTTGTTATCGACAAACCCGTTGGGGTTGCGGCGCACCCCTCCGTCGGGTGGGAAGGACCCACCGTCCTCGGCGCTCTCGCCGGCGCGGGGTTCCGCATCTCCACCTCGGGTGCCAGCGAGCGCGCAGGGATTGTGCACCGCCTCGATGCGGGTACTAGCGGCCTGATGGTGGTGGCCAAATCGGAGCGCGCATATACCCATCTGAAGCGGGCATTCCACGACCGTGAAGTGTCCAAGATCTACCACGCTATTGTGCAGGGTCACCCGGACCCGCTGAGCGGCACCATCGATGCGCCCATTGGCCGGCACCCGTCGAGCTCCTGGAAATTTGCGGTAACCGCCGACGGAAAACCTTCGGTGACCCACTACGAGACGCTGGAAGCATTTCCCAGTGCCTCCTTGCTCGAAGTGACTCTGGAATCGGGTCGTACCCACCAGATTCGCGTGCACATGCAGGCCCAACGCCACCCCTGCGTAGGCGACTCCATGTATGGCGCTGACCCCTCGATCACCGCCCGCCTTGGGCTAACTCGACAATGGTTGCATGCCAAACGGTTGGGCTTCCGCCACCCGTCCACGGGTGAGATGGTGCAATTTGAAACCGTTTATCCCACAGATCTGCAATATGCCCTCAACGTGCTTCGCGAGGCTTAGGCTAATTATTCACCGCGAGCTACTCGGAGATTTTTGTGTCCCAAAACGATGATTCGTTTGTACATCTGCACGTCCACAGCGAATACTCCATGTTGGACGGAGCAGCCCGCGTCGGACCGCTGATGCAGGCAACGGCTGAGCAGAAAATGCCCGCCATCGCCATGACTGACCACGGCAACATGTTCGGCGCCTATGACTTCTGGAAACAGGCAACCGCAGCCGGTGTGAAGCCCATCATCGGTACTGAGGCATACATCACCCCGGGCACTGCCCGCGGCGACCGCACCAGAGTGCGATGGGGACAAAGCCATCAAAACGGTGACGACGTTGGTGGCTCTGGGTCGTACACGCATATGACCTTGCTCTCGGAAAACAACGAGGGTATGCACAACCTGTTCCGCCTGTCCTCGCTGGCGTCGATCGAGGGGTTCTACTTCAAACCTCGAATGGACCGGGAGCTGCTGAGCAAGTATTCCAAAGGCATCATCGGTACAACCGGGTGCGTGGGTGGAGAAGTACAAACACGGCTTCGTCTCGGGCAGTACGACGAGGCAAGACAAGCCGCTGCGGACTTCCGCGATATTTTTGGCGAAGGCAACTTCTTCGCCGAAATCATGGACCACGGCATTGATATTGAACGCCGCACCATGAGCGATCTTCTTCGTTTGGCCAAAGACCTCAAGCTGCCGCTTGTCGCCACCAACGACCTGCACTACACCCACGCTCACGACGCGACCGCACATGCGGCGCTTCTCTGCGTGCAGTCAGCCTCGACACTGGATGACCCCAACCGCTTCAAATTCGACTCCAACGAGTTCTACCTCAAAACCGCGGCACAAATGCGCCACATGTTCCGCGACAACCCCGAGGCGTGCGACAACACTCTCCTCATCGCCGAGCGGTGTGAAGTCAACTTCGAACACCGCAACCTCATGCCGCGCTTCCCTGTGCCGGAAGGCGAGACCGAGGCGAGTTGGTTTGAGAAGGAAGTGGCTGCAGGGATGATG
>DASYMY010000051.1:0-1921 GCA_036008825.1 Glaciihabitans sp. | reverse complement strand
ATCGGCCCGTCCCACTCTCACCCCGGAGGAAACCCGGGAGCAGGACATTGTTACCAAGGTCAACCTCTATGGGCAGCTTGTGTGCAACAAGCTCGCTGAAAACCCCGGCGTAGACCTCGATCCAATGATGGACCGTTTCATCACCACCTATGGAGTGAGCGGTGACACCCCGGAGCAGCAGCTAAAGACAGCGCACCAGCTGCTGCTCGGGGCGACCGACAAATACTGCACCGATCAGACGGCTCGGGTGACCGGAGCGATCACCACCCCGTAAGGGTTTTACTTCTCGGGGTCTTCGGGAGCTCCACCTGAGGTGGTGTCACCCTCGGTCTTGCCCTCGTCGGCGTCGTTACCCGATCCGTCTGCAATGTTTTCGGTGTTATCGGTGTCGCTCGTGATGGGCTCGTTGGCGTCAGCGGTTTCGGAGTTCGAGGCGTTAGTCATAACACCAGCCTAATAAGAGTTGCTGACAAGAGTGCGGTTGAGTCTGCTCAGGTTCCCCGCCTAGGGTCGTAGGAGAGAAACTCGAATTCGATCGGAGCAGTTGCATGACCGTGACCCAGAACCGGAACACCATCGGCCGAAGCAACAGTCTCGACGACGGACTGAACCTCGCCCGCGAAGGGTACGTGTTTGGGCAGAACCGCTTCGAGAAGCTCGACACGGACGCGTTTCACACCCGCATCCTGGGCTCCCCCGTCACGGTGATGTACGGCGGGGAAGCGGCATCCGTTCTGCATACAAACACGGTTGATACCTCTGACGACTCCACTGATCTGTTCACGCGACTGATGACGAACGATCGTGCTCTGCTGATTCTTCGTTCCTTATATATGGAGGAATGGTTTGATGCCGTCAACGAGATGCGGGGCGAGGTGGTGCTGCAGGACGAGGTGCGCGCGGTACTCACCCGTGTCGCCCTGCGCTGGCTCGGCATCGACCCCAACGCCACGAGCGTCGACGCCGAGAGTTCTCGAGTGAAGTTGGAATGGTGGGCCCGCGGAATCATCCGCTCGACCCGCCATGAATTGAAACGGCGCGACCCAAACCCCGAGTCGGTCATCGAGGAGTTTGTCGAGCGCACGGACGACGAGGGGCGGAGATTGTCGACGTCTGTGGCATCCGCTCAGGTGGTTGATGTTTTGCAGTCGATTGTTGCGGTGTCGCGAACCATCGTGTTTGCGGGGCTGGCCTCGCATTTGCGACCGAAGTGGCGTGAGCTCTTTCTCGCGGGCGATATGCGTGACCTGGAAAACTTTGTGCACGAGGTGCGCAGGTTTTATCCGTCCACGGCGTTGAGCGGTGGGCGGGTCATTGGTGACTTCACCTGGCGCGACCACGACTTTGTTGCCGGGGACCGGCTGCTGTTTGACTCGTATGCCACCCACCGGGATGAGCGGATTTGGGATGAGCCCGGAGTGTTTATGCCGGAGCTGTTTCGTGACTGGCACGGCGACACTCTGACGCTTACGCCTGATGGAGTGGGTGAGAATCGCACCGGAATACGTTTCGCGGGGACGCGTGCGACTATTTTGCTGACCACGCAGGCGGTTCAGTTGATGACGCAGCAGACCAGGTACAACGTTCCCAAGCAGGATTTGCGGGTTAGTTTGCGGAAGGTGCCGACGGGGCCGGAGTCCGGCTTTGTAATTGATCGTGTGGTGCGGACGTAACCTGCCAGGCGTAATCCATTTGGCGGGCAGTCTTTAGCGCGCGGTCGCGGTCGGTGAGCACTTCGACTAGGTGCAGGCTGAGGTCGAGTCCGGCGGAGATACCCGCTGAGGTGAAGATGTTGCCCTGGGCGACCCAGCGCGCATCGTCGACGACGGTGAGGTTGGGGTAGGCCGCTTCGAGGAGCGCGACGTCGTCCCAGTGGGTGGTCACGGTCTGGGTGGTGAGGATGCCCGCTCTGGCGAGGAGG
>DASYMY010000050.1:0-11626 GCA_036008825.1 Glaciihabitans sp. | reverse complement strand
AGCTACATCAGCTAGAGGCCGGCCCGCCGGCGGAGTCATCCGCCGTTGACTCTGCCATCTCGTTTGTTCCAATCAGCGCCAGTAATTGAATGGTGGCGAGGGCGAACTGCGAGGCGTCGTTGGTGGAGACCGTGTGCGCCTCGGTGATGGGTTGCAACACCAGCGGCGGCAGTACCTCGTGCAGTTCGAAAGCGCGATCGTTGCCGAGCAGTTCGCCACCGGCGGCGTACTCCACCCAGGCGCGGGCGGCGAGCTGCTTGTCGCCCGTGAGTGCGGCAGCGTAGGCGGTGAGCCGGCTGTGTGCCTGGGTGAGGTACACGCCGGCGAGCTCGGTTCCTACCTCCGCTTTCTGCTGCGCGGGTGGGGCGAGGAAAAGCCGGCAGTATTGCAGCCAGGCATCCGTAAACCCGGGAATATCGACCAGCGCGATCAGTTCGCTGGTGATTTCGACCAGCCCAAACACGGCGCTGAGGTGGGAGACGCTAATGCGGTCTCGGCTGGTGTCGAAGCGTCCTGTGCTGATGTTGTAGAGCGCTTCGCCGGTGAGGAAGCCGTGTTTGAGGGCGCCAATGTCTTCCATGGTGCCGAGCAGTCGGTCGCGGGAGCGGGTGCTGCCTGTACGTTCCCACTCGGTGAGCCAGGTCGCGGCGAGGGCTCCCCAGTCGGTGCCGAGTCCGACCGCGAGGGCGTCAGGGTTCGGCTGGTACACGTCGGGCCGCACCTTGCGGGTGGGGTCGAGCCCCAAAAAGTTGCGATCGCTGTCGACCAGCTCGGTGAGTAGGTCGCCGGTGCGCTCGTCTGCGGTGAGGTAGTAGAAGAACCGGCGGTAGGCGGGGTTGCTGATGCGTACCTGTTTGGCACTGCAGCCCCAGTGCAACACATTGTGCCTGCTGCCAAGGCCTGCCCAATCGCCCAGGTGGTAGACGTCAACCTCACCGGTGTGCCGGGTCATGGCTTCGGCGAAACGGAACACATCCCCACGGCCAGAGCGCAGGTACGCGTACCAGAGCCAGAGGTCGGGGGAGAGCTCCGAGTTGTCCCAGGCGTAACCGCCCACGTCGTACCGCCAGACGTGCCGGTCAACGTCGTAGGTGTGCATCACGTCGCCGTAGTTCCAGAACCCGTACCAGCGCCGCTGTTCCACCTGCGAGGTGTAGAAGTCGAAGAGGAAGTCGAGCTTGTCTTCCAGCACCGCCTGCGTGGGGGTGCTGCGATCAACCAGGCTCCAATGGCCGAAGACTCCCGCGTTATGGAGGTCAGCCGGGTCAACCTGCAGCAGTGCTGGGCGGGTGCCGTAGCGTGCGTCATCCGCTAATTGTTCGGTGGGGGGAGTAGCCGTGTAGGCGAAGAGGGTCAGCTCGTGGGTGCGGGCCACCCCATAGGGGGTGCCAAAACCTTCTTCGTAGTCTTCGTAAGTGATCTCCAAGCCCTCAAGCTGGCGCTCGTAGCTGTCTTGGCCGAGGCCATCGTGGTAGAACCGCAGGTCCATGGGGCGTGCCTCGGGGGAGTACAACCAGCTAGTGACGGTGCCGGTTGCGGTGTCTGCGGCGCTGATTTGTTGGGCGACCGGAGTGGACTGCCAGAAGTCGCGTTGGCTGATACCAAAGCCGCCGCTGGTGTCGCCGAGGTAGCTGAACCCGGCCGCTCGTGTGCCGGAGCTGATGCCCACCCAGGGGAAGGCGCTGCCGGTGCGTTTACGCAACTCGAACCCGTCACTGGTTGGTTGGCTGAGCACAAAGTCGGGCCAGGTAGGGATGAGGTCGAGTCGGTGCGAGACCTCGGTGTTCCAGGTATCCGCCGGTGGGGTGGGCTGCCCGGCTATTTGTGCGTCGCGCACCGCTTGGCCTGGGTCGCGGCGTAGGCCGGTGAGGCCCTGAACGGCCTCCACCAAAAATCCGCCCTCGGCTCCGGCGATACGCACGTGCCGGTTGTAGAGCTCTTCGCGCAGCGGAACATCCACCACAACACCCAGCGAGGCCAAAAAGTCGGTGTTCTCGTCGCCGTCCCAGACAAACGAGTGGATCATCTTGACCGCTCGCGCGTTGGCGTAAAAGTAGAGCCGAATCACAAACGGCAGCCAGTTGCGTCCCTCACCCGAATGGGTTCCCTCTACCTTCACAACAACACGAAGCGGACCGGATGACTCAACGCTTGCGGTAGTGACCTCGGACTGGAACCGGCTGCGGGTGATGGTGGCCGCTTCCGCGTCGACGGTGTCGACGGTGCTGCTGATGAGCCGGCCGTTTTGAGCAACGGTGACCCCGTCGCGGGACATGCTGCGCAGGAACGCGGCACCGCTTCGGCCAATGACGGCCTGCAGGGATCCGGCGTTGACCGTAATCTCGTCGTCTGACTCGGTGACGGTAATGCCAGCGGGGGAGCTCGGCGCGGCGGAGGCATCCGCTTCGATGTGAAGTTCGGGCACCTCGGAGGCCCCGGCATTACCGCTGAGGGCGATACCTGCCCACTTGATCGAACCGTCTGGCCAGGTTGCGGTGGTCCAGGCCTGGTGCGGGACGGCGTCGGTGCCACTGCGCACGGCGAGCTTCTGCACATCGGTGAGAGTGCCACGGGCAAACGGGGCTCCGAAGGTCACCCCCGTCGGCAGAGGGGCTGTGGGGGTCTCTTCCAACCAGTGCAGGCGCGTTACGGACTCAGACATTACGGTGATCAGCTTCTTCCTAGTGTGAAACGGTGAAGTTGCGGTATTCGGCGACGAGGGGTGCCATTTGTCGAAAGCCCACCCGTCCGCCGGCCAGAGCGGGCCCACGCACCTCACCGGTGTCGACCCAGTGGAGAAGGGGCAACTGGTTGATGGCGAAGTCGATAGTGGGGCCCACCTTGCGGAGGGACATTCGGTAAAAATCGGTGGCATCCTCGGCGGGAGGCAGCGGGTCGGCGCCTCGGGCAACCAGGTGGAAGCCGGCGCTTTTGCGTAGATTGCAGGTGCGAAAAGCTCGCTCCTCGGCCCATTTGTGCCGAAAGTACGACACGTGCAGGGCGTTGATATCGCCCGAGTGGTACTGTGGGTAGCTGCCGTCACGCGGGGCTTGGCCCGCACCAAAGAGGTCGCCGCTGTGGCCGGTGGCGGCGAAAAAGATCATCGCGAGGCCGGGTTCGCCGATCGGGCGAAACTCCCACTCGATGAGCACGTCGTCGCCAAATTCCTCTGGGCACCAGAGGGTGAAGTTGCCGTCAGAGGGGGTGGTGTCCTCGACGCTGGAGAGAACAACCCCGTGCTCGCCCTGTTCGAGCAGCGCTGGGCCCTCCAGAATCCAGTCGTCCAGTTCGGCAACCGTGGACAGTGCTCGGTGGTACTCCGTCACGGCATAATCTCCGGGCGTCCCAATGAGGCAAGGGCATCGTCACGACCTTCGAGGCCGCGCAGGGTGATGGCAATGTAGGAGGCGATGGCGTCAGCCCCTTTCTCGTGGAAGTGGGTGTTGTCGCTCGGGGTGAACAGCTGCGCGGACTTCTCCTCCCCAAGGTGCTCGTACAGCCAGGTGGTGAATGCGGTCAGCTCGATCACGGGCACATCCACCCCACGAGCGAGCTGACGCACCGCCGCCGGGTAGGCGCCATGTGACCAGCGAATCCGTCCGCCCTCGAAGAGGCGACGCTCCACCGAGGTGCAGAGCACCACCCGGGCCCCGGCCGAGCGGGCTTCGCGGACAAAGTCGCGCAGCCGGTTGGTGTACCCGCCGGATGCCGCCAGAAGCTCGGGATGCTTTTGGTCGTTGTGCCCAAACTGAATGATCACGGTGTCGCCCGGCTGTAATGCGTCCAGCACTGCCTGCCAGTGCCCTTCCTCCCGGAACGACTTCGTTGTGGCACCCCCTTTCGCAAAGTTGAGCACGGTGTCATCCGCTCCAATGTATTGCGGCAGAGAGGCTCCCCAGCCGCTCATGGCGAGCTCGTTCGGTTCGCACTCGGCGACCGTGGAATCTCCGGCGAGCAGGTATCTCATCCCTTGACCGAGCCAATCAGAATGCCCTTAGCGAAGTGCTTCTGCAGGAACGGGTAGAACAGCAGAATCGGGATGGTGGCAACAACAACCACCGCGTACTTGATGCCCTGAGCCGGTGGGATGTAGTTCGGGTCGGGGTTATCGGTGGCGAGGCTGGTGGCGACGGTGACCTGGCGGAGGTACATCTGCAGGGTCCACAGGTTGGTGTCGTTGAGGTAGAGCAGTGGCGACATAAAGTCGTTCCAGATTCCCACCGCGTAGAACAGCGCGAAGGTGGCCAGCACGGGTTTCGAGAGGGGAAGCAGAATGCTCCACAGCACGCGCATCTCGGTGGCGCCGTCGATCTTGGCGGATTCCTCCAGCTCAATCGGCAGCTCCTGGAAGAAGTTTTTGATGATGATCAGGCTGAACGGGTTGATGGCCAGCGGCAAAATCAACGCCCAGTAGGTATCGAGCAGACCGAGGTCTTTCACCACCAAAAAGGTGGGGATGATTCCGGCGGAGAACACCATGGTGAACACCACCAGGCTCAGAATCACGTTGCGACCGGGAAGTGCGCGTTTGGCCAACGGGTAGGCCATCGACACCGTCAGCGCGAGCTGAATCACCGTGCCCACCGCGGTTACCAAGATCGTGGTGATCAGTGCCCGGGTGAAGGTGGGGGTGGAGAAGAGCACGGCGTAGGAGTCGAAGGAAACCTGTTCTGGCCAGAGAAAAAACGAGCGACGGGTGAGCTCTGACTCGGTGGAGAACGACCCGGCGATCACAAAGACAAAGGGGAGCAGAGCCAGCAGCCCCACCACCGTTAACAGCAGAGCGTTGGCGGTGTCGAAGATTTTGCCTGAGGTGGAGTTGTACTGGTGTTTCATTAGAACAGTCCCGCCTGGTTGAACCGCTTTGCGAGCGAGTTAGCGCCGAAGATGAGGATGACGCCGATGACGGCCTTGAACAGACCCACCGCGGTGCTGTAGCTGTAGGCACCCTGAGTGATACCCACGAAGTAGACGTAGGTGTCAAACACGTCGGCGACCTGACGGTTGAGCGCGTTGGTCATGAGGTAAATCTGCTCGAACCCGGTGTTGAGAATCTGGCCGATCTGCAGGATCAGCAGCACGATGATGACACCGCGGATGCTGGGCAGAGTGATGTGCCACATCCGCTGCCAGCGGTTGGCGCCGTCGATCATGGCCGCCTCGTACTGTTCCTGGTCAACCGTTGCGAGGGCGGCGAGGAAGATGATGGTGCCCCAACCGGTGTTCTTCCAGATCTCCTGGGCCACGATGATGGGCCTAAACCAGTCGGGGTTCGATAGAAAGTCAATGTTGGTGCCGAACAGGGTGTTGAACGCCGTAAAGAGGGGTCCAACATCCAGTGCGAAGAGCAGGTATGTGAGCGAGGCGACGATGGTCCACGACAAAAAGTGCGGAACATAGATCAAGGTTTGCACGGTGCGTTTGAACACCTGCACTCGCACCTCGTTGAGCAGCAGAGCCACGATGATGGTGAGCGGAAACGCCACCAGCAGACTCAACGCCGCAAGAATCAGAGTGTTTGACAGCAGTCGCACAAAGTCGGGGTTGCCAAAAAAGTCGGTGAAGTTAGCAAACCCGATCCACGGGCTGCCGGTAATACCAAGAAACGGAACGTAGTCGCGAAAAGCGATCTGCGCACCCCACATCGGCGCGTACCTGAAGATGATGAAGTACAGCGCTCCCGGCAGCAGAAGCAGGTACAGCCACTTGTATTGCAGCACCCGCACACGAAATGACGCCTTGCGGGGCTTTTTCGGTTTGCCCGAATTCTCAACCGGGACGGCGCCGGGAACAAGCCCGGGCTCCTTGAGTACAAGCGACATTGCTTACTCCTTCAGCTGCAGTGCCTTGAAGATGGGGCGGATGCTACGCACGACTCGGGCCGTGCGTAGCATCCGCTTATCCGTCTTGTGAGGGGTGGTGCGTGTTAGTTGTCGGCCTGGAAGAGTTCGTTCGTTTCGGCAATAACGTCATTGCCGCCACTGGTTTTCCACAGTTCGACTGCGGCGACGAGCTCGTCTTCGGAGATCTGACCGGCGAGGTATTGCACACGGGCGTCGGAGACGATGTTTCCGAGCTGAGCGCCCTTCGACACCTGGGTCTCGGAGACGTAGGCTGCTGCGGGGTTGTAGACGGCGGTCTCCAGGTCGGATTCCTGGATGGCCAAACGCTTCTCGTTCATTTCTTGTTCGTACTCGGTGGGCATCTTCGGCAGGTAGTACTTGATGCCGTCGACGTTCATGCCCAGCTGCGCGTATGACTTGATGGCCTGAATCACTTCTTTCGCCTCGGCATCAGCGGCGTTGACGTCGGCGGGAACAGATAGATCGCCGTCAAGGGTGAAGCTGACATCCTCAATACCGTTGTTGATCAGCACAACCGCCTCTTCAGAGTTGAGCTCGTTGAGGAAGCTGAGCACCTCGGCGAGCTGCTCCTCGGTCTGCACTTTGGCCTTGGGGATGGCGAGGAAGCCCGAGTACCCGTCGGTGGGGTGCGAGTACAGCTCTCCATCGGGGCCTTCGAGGTTTCCGGCGATCTCGACGAAGTTCTGGAAGTTCTCCGGGTCGGATTCCTTCCACAGGTTGGTCAGTACGGCGGCGCGGGACTGAACGTCGACGATGATGCCGCCCTTGCCGTTGAAGAAGGGGTCGTTCCAGGTGGCGGAGTCCATGGTGGCGTAGTCGGGGTTAATCAGACCCTCGTCCACAAACTTTTTGATGTACTGGTTGGCTTCAAGGAACTCGTCCGTTGTGAAGTTCGGCACCAGCTCGCCGTCGTCGTCACGCCAGGCGTTGCCGGCTCCGTACCAGGTGGAGATGACGTCGTAGGGGCTGTTGGTGTTGATGGTGCCAGGCCACTTCGGAACGATGAGGCCGTAGGTGTCAGCAACACCGTTGCCGTCGGGGTCATCGTTGGTGAACGCCTGCGCGACCTCGTACAGTTCCTGCGTGTTGGTGGGCGCTTCAAGGCCCAGATTGGTGAGCCAGTCCTTGCGGAGAATCACCGCGGTTCGCATGGCGTCGCGGGCACGGTAGACGCCGTAGACCTTGCCGTTGACGCTGGAGTTCTGCTGCACTTCGGGAAACTCGGTGGTCAGGTTCGGGTACTTTTCGAGCTCATCGGTGAGGTCCCAGAAGGCTCCCGCGTTCGCGTTTTTCACAAAGCCGGGGCTCTTGCCCTGAATGATCATCACGTCGGGTAGATCGTCACCGGCGAGGGTGATGTTCGTTTTGTCCTCGTAGGACGAGTTCGGAACCCAGTTCAACTCCAGCTTTTTGCCGGTGATCTCTTCCAACTCCGTCTGAACGGTGTCGTTCGCGGCAGGCGGCTGGGCTTCGAGGAACGGCACCATAATGCTGATGGTGTCGTCGGATGCTGTTTCGGCGGGGGCTGCGCAGCTGCTCAAAGCGAGGGTGCTGCCGACGGCCAGCGCGATTGCGCTCACGTACGTGCGTTTCATATTCATCTCCGTTGGTGAATGACGTGCGGTGCAGGGGTGATGCTGGTGGTGCTCTGTGATGAGGTGGTGCGGTGTTGCGGGGTGGCGCAGAATCGCGCCGGGGCGGTGCCGCGCGCTTTAGCGCGCCGCACTCGGGATTGTGGGAGCAGCCTCGGCCAGACGCTTTTCGTTGCGCACAAAAAAGTCGAGGCTGAGCCGCGTGGTGAGGTAGCTGATGCTGCCGAAAGTAAAGAAGGGAAGCAGGCCGGGCAAAATGAAAGTGACTCCAATGCCTGCGGCAATAACCAGCAGCGCCAGCAGCAGCAAAAGCGGGTTGGTTAACGCAAACGCCACCGCACTCGGAATCACCCGGCTGGCCGGAATCTCGTAGTTGCAATACAGCGGCACCGCAATCGCGACAATGCCAACGGCCACAATAAAAACAACCAGGGCAACACCGGAGATAACGGCGGATGCCACGTCCGCGCCGACCGTAAAGTAGTGCCAGCTCAGCCCGAGGGCAACAAGCGCGATCAGCACGGGGACACCGATCGTGTTCGCGCGGACGAACTCGCGGCGGAAGTGACCCCAGAACTCAGGGAACATGCGAACGTGCTCGCCGCTGTGCCGTTTGCGAACCAGGGCGCTCGCCGCAACCGTGCTGGGAGCAAGGCCAAACACAACACCGCCGAGCAGCGTGAACAGCATTAACAAGCCGTTGAGGGCCGCAATCCACACCAGCTCATCAAAGAGTGTGTAGGCCGCAGCCAGCATCCCGCTGCGCTTCATCGCCGCGGTCCAATGTCTGTTCGGGAGGTCAAATTCGTACCGGTGGATCGGTCCAACACGGGGGTAACCTCCTCGATAACAACACTGTCTTCAAGAGCGCTCCCGAACGGGAAAGCGTTATCCCAGACCCTAAATTGAATCGTCTCAATTGTCAATTGTTGAGAATTCATTGCAGCTGAGCGCGGTCGCTTGCGCAGCTGGTTGGCCCGTCCGTGTCGGCCTGGACGGCCGCGCTGATGCCACGCATTCCGTGCAGTGCTGGCGGGATGGGCAGCGCTATCAGGCTGTACAGCGCGGCAGAAGTTAGATGCGGCGGAGCTTTTCGCGCAGGCGGGTGAGTTCAGCAATAACCCCGCGGGCGTCGCCGCCTTCGGAGAGGGTGGTCTCAAGTGCGTCGACGAAACCGGCGGCTTCCTCGGTGGAAATCTCACCAGAAACAGAACCGAAATGGCCGGAGTGAATGGCGCCGACAACACCGCCGCTGTGAGGGACGTCAAGTACCAGGTGGCCCGTGGTGGTGTCGCCTGAGTTCACGGATGCCAGGGGAACGGCAGCGGTGGGGTCGGCACCGCTGGCGCGTGCGGCGTCGGCAAAATCGATGAGTTCACCAAAGGTCATCGTGTGAATGTCCAGGGTGAGGCGCAAAGGCATAAGTGAAAGGATGTCAGACATTGACGGGTTGGGCTGACAATTAGTCAGTTCTTTACAAACCGTTACAGTGCGACGTTGTGCGGAAAGTGGTGAAGGCGGATCACGCGGAGGTCCACGCGTAGGTGGTGCCACCCTGGTCAAAGACCTGCCAGGTGTCGCAGACGGTGCCATCGGCGGGTACATCGATCGGCCACCAGGTGGAATCCAGGGGCGGCTCTCCAGTCAGTGGCCCCGGTGTGCAGAGCTGTGCATCCAGTGGCGCGGGGGAGGAGAAGCGCAGGATGTGACTCGGGCCGTTGGTGGTAATGCGCATTCGCAGCGCGGTGGCATCCGCTGGAACAAATTCGGGTGGGGCGAAGGCGCCCTCGCCGGGGGGCGGGGCGTCGGCGAGCGTGGCGAACGACTGTTCTTTCTCGTGCGAGCCGAATTCGTTGGCCATGGCGCAGCCGGTCAGGCTCGCCCCCACAAGTATCCCCACGAGGGTAAAGGGAACCGGCGTGGCACTGTGACGTTTTCTCATACCCCCAGCTAAGTGGGCAGGGGTGCGCCAAACATCCACCGAGGGGATGACCACAATGGGCGTGCAGGATGATTAGCGCTCGTCGCCGAGAGGGTCCGTGTAACGGGCCTGCGCCAGATCTACACGAAAGGTGCCGGCTGCCGCCCACTTGAGGGGAGTTGACTCCGCCCGAAAATGTTCGAGCGCACGCGCCTCGTGACCAATGGCGGGGTGCCCGCTGGCTCGAACCACGCGCCACCAGGGCGAGTCGCTGCCGTAGTAGGCCATGGTCTGACCCACGGCACGGGCTGCCCGGCCGCCCAGCGCTGCGGCAACATCACCGTAGGTCATCACTCGCCCGGCCGGAATCTCGGCAACAACCGCAAGTACCCGAGAGACGAAGTCTTCATTTGGGCCACGCGGTCGAACACCTTCAGCGGATGTCACGTGTTTGACGGCAACCCGATTACAGCTCGAGCGCGCCGATGTTTTCGCCGTACTGAGTTTGGCCCACGATCTTGAAACCCACCGCGAGGAAGAAGTCTTCTGGACCTTGCTCGCCGGGCTCCCAAATAACGGTCAGGCGGTTGAAGCCGCGGCTGCGTGCTTCCTCGGCGAGGCCAAGAACGGCGAACGTGCCAATACCGCGACCCTGCGCGTCTGCGGTGACGTTGATTCGCCAGATGCAGCTGCGAAACTCTTCTTGCTCGGCTTCAGGGTCAAAGTTGCCGCGGATGAAGCCAACAACCTCGTCCCCGTCGAGTACCACTCGGGGCCAGGAGGTGACCGGATTCACGATGGCATCCGCAATGGAATATGACACCGGAGTGACGTACTGTTCCTGACCGGGACGAAGCGTCAGGCTGTTCGCCGCAACGATGGTCTTGGCGGAAAGTTCTTCTAGTCGCAGCTCACCCATGCCCCTAGGTTAATGCCCCGGGCTGACCAGCTGCTAGCGCGAGCGCCCGATCGGGGAACAATATTGATCGGACGGTTACCGCCACGCCCGAAAGTCTCTCGACGTCGAGATACTTTGCGCGGCGCGGTAGGCTTAAAACGCTAGGGTCCACAGACGGGCCGGGTTGATAGGAGAAGCAGTTGTCCAAGATCAAGGTTGAAGGCACCGTAGTCGAGCTCGACGGTGACGAGATGACACGAATCATCTGGCAGAAAATCAAAGACACCCTTATTCATCCGTACCTGGATATCAATCTGGAGTACTACGACCTCGGCATCGAGCACCGCGATGCGACCGACGACCAGGTCACCATCGACGCGGCTCACGCCATCCAGAAGCACGGTGTTGGTGTGAAGTGCGCCACCATCACCCCCGACGAAGACCGCGTTACCGAGTTCGGTCTCAAAAAGATGTGGAAGTCCCCGAACGGGACCATCCGCAACATCCTCGGCGGCGTTATCTTCCGCGAGCCCATCATCATTTCGAACATCCCGCGTCTGGTTCCCGGCTGGAACAAGCCGATCATCATCGGCCGCCACGCGTTTGGTGACCAGTACCGCGCCACCGACTTCCGCTTCGCCGGCAAGGGAAAGCTCACCGTTGAGTTCACCCCAGAAGACGGCTCCGAGCCGCTCAAGTTCGAGGTCTACGACGCCCCGGGCGACGGTATCGCTCAGGTGCAGTACAACCTCGACGAGTCGATCATTGACTTCGCACGTGCCTCACTCAACTACGGACTGAGCCGCAACTACCCGGTGTACCTCTCCACCAAAAACACCATTCTCAAGGCCTACGACGGTCGCTTCAAGGATATCTTCGAAGAGGTCTTCCAGACCGAGTTCAAAGGGAAGTTCGATGCGGCAGGTCTGACCTACGAGCACCGTCTGATCGATGACATGGTGGCATCCGCTATGAAGTGGGAGGGCGGTTACGTCTGGGCGTGCAAGAACTACGACGGCGACGTTCAGTCCGACACCGTTGCCCAGGGCTTTGGCTCGCTGGGGCTGATGACAAGCGTGCTGTCTGTTCCGGATGGAAGCGTTGTTGAGGCTGAGGCCGCTCACGGAACGGTGACGCGCCACTACCGCCAGCACCAGGCCGGCAAGCCCACCTCGACCAACCCGATCGCCTCGATCTACGCCTGGACCCGTGGGCTTGCCCACCGCGCCAAGCTGGATAACAACCCTGCCCTGGCCGAGTTCGCGACCACCCTTGAGGACGTCGTGATTAAGTCAGTCGAGTCCGGCGCCATGACCAAGGACCTCGCACTGCTGGTTGGGCCCGACCAGAA
>DASYMY010000049.1:0-5984 GCA_036008825.1 Glaciihabitans sp. | reverse complement strand
GTTGTTATCTTCTCCACGGTCGACTTGCGCCGACGGATTCGCTTTCCGGATCTTCGCGTGAAACTCACCGTCTTCGTGGTCACGTTGATCGCTGCCGTGGCGTGGTTCGAAGCTATCGTTCCCGGCATCCTGGGTCACGGCACGGCTGACCTTCAGGATTCGCTGGCCATGGCGCTCGGCTTTGTCGCCTATGTAATCGTCAGTGCCTGTCCACGATTCCGAGGCGGTTTTCTTTTTGGAGCGACAGCGCCGAAGACTTGACCGGAGAGACGAACTCCGGCACACGGAAGCGCTCCGTACGGCTTCCCCCCCTCGTGAGTCAACCCCCCCAATTATGAGCAAACCTCTCCGGCTGGTCTCTCAGCGTTCATCAGGAAAAGTCAGGCGGCCAAGTCCGCTTGTGAAGTCAGTCCTGCCGCTTGGTTGCGCGCTGCTTTTTCTCGGCCATGCACCGGCGTGGGGAGCTGCGATCCTTGCTCCCTCCGACCAGATCTTGGGAGGGCAGGAGAATCCAGAACTCACCCAGTTTGTGGTCGGTACGGTGGGAACCGTCGCGGCAACAAATAATTGGCCGGGTGGCGAAGCGCCGGAGCGTGCCATCGACGGCGTTGCCGGGAAGTATCTGAACTTCGGGATGACCAACACCGGGATCCTGGTGAAGCCCACCTTCAATGGAGGCAATGGAACGGTTGTTTCAAGCTTGCAGCTCTGGACCGCCAACGATGCGGAGCCACGTGATCCGGCAAGTTATCAACTCTGGGGAACCAATACGGACCTGGACTTCGCCGCGACTACGTTCGACATGACGGCGTTCACGCAAATCAGCTCAGGCAATCTGGCGCTACCGGCGGGGCGCGGAGGCGGGGGGGCCACGGCGTTAAACAACGCAAACTCGCAGACTGTCACGTTCAGCAATACAGCGGGGTATAAGAACTACCTGCTGTTTTTCCCCACGATCAAAGGTGCGGCCAATAGTATGCAAATCGGCGAGGTACAGCTTTTCGGACTCGCGGCCTTCACGAGTCTGACCTGGGCTGGGACTACGAGCAACGTCTGGAACATCGAGACGACGGCCAACTGGAACTCTTCCGGGTCACCGTCCACTTACAGCGACACCAACGGAGTGGTCTTCAACGATACTGGCGCGCCTTCCCGGACTGATGTGGTGGTTCAAGCGGGAGCCGCCGGTGTGAAGCCTGCAGTCGTTGTGTTCCAAAACAACACCCTGAATTACACGATCAGCGGGGACGCCATCAAAAGCACGGGATCGCTGACGGTGGAAGGCACGGGGACGGTGACTCTGAATAACGTCAACAGCTACGAGAACGGCACGGCTGTAAACGCGGGCACTCTGAATGTCGGCCCAACGGGAAGTCTCGGCGCCGGATCGCTTACGGTGAACAATGCGAACACAGGAGCGGGAAGAGCGGTCACAGTTAACTTCAACTCGGCTCAGTCGATTGGTTCGCTCTCGGGAAGCATCGCCACCCCAGTGAGCGGCGTGAATACCGCGACGATCAACCTGAATGGCAACCTGACTGTCACTCAAACGGTGGACGCAACCTATGCCGGAGCGATTGGCGGAACCGGTGGCCTGATCAAGGAGGGTGCGGCGGATTTGACGCTAACAGGCGTCAATACTTACGCGGGCGCGACGGTGATCAACAGCGGCGTCCTCCGGAGCAGCGCACCTGGCGATAACGCACAAGGCGCACTGCCGGCCGGGCAACCGGTCACGGTGAATGCAGGTGCGACATTGATATTGGGTGCGGACGATGGCCTCGGTTACCACGCGGGCAGAGTGGCGAGCCTGACGGTGAATGGCGGAACCGTGCTCGGGGGCGCTAACACTCATTCAACGCTTCCCAACGTAACGCTGAACGGCGGCTCATTGACGGCAATGGACGGCGGGAATCTCTCCCAAGGGGCGGTTCTTAATTACATTCTCGACGGCAACGTCACCACCGTCGCGAGCAGCGTCCCTTCGACAATCAGCGCCAGTGCTATTTACCTCCGTAATGACCCGCTCGGGGCGAATGCCACCGCTCCCGTGACGTTCAACGTTCCGCGGGGGACGGCCCCAGTGGATCTGACCGTTTCGTCGGCGATCCTTGATCGGGGCTCAGGCCTGATCAAAGCCGGCACAGGGATCCTGGCCCTATCCAATACGAACGGATACACCGGACCGACCGTCATCAACGCTGGTACGATTGCGGTCACCAACTCTGCGGCATTGGGAGTCGGAAGCGTGACGATCAACAATGGTGGTGCGCTTTCGTTGGGCGCGGCCGCGAACTTTACCGGCTTCAGTGCTTTTGCTCTCAACGGCGGCGCAACCGTGGACGGAACCGGCGCAGTCCTGACGTTGACTGAAAACATGGGGAGCCAGGCGCGTAGCGTTTTCTCCCCGACGGCTGTCTCTTTCGCGGAGGGGTTCACCACGACTTTCGCATATTCTGCGGGTGGGAACCGTGCGGCAGACGGATTTGCGTTCGTCGTGCAGGGGGTCGGGCCGAACGCCGTCGGAGGCGGAGGCGGTCAGCTCGGGTATGTGGGGATCGCGAACAGCGCCGCTTTGGAGTTCAACATCTACACTGGGAATGGGAACCCCATCGGGACAAACTTTGCGGTTGGGACGGCGGGCACTTACATCCCAAGTACGCCGGTGGATCTGGCGAGCGGCGACCCGATCCTGATTACGGTCACTTACGATCCTGTCGCAGCCACGCTTACCGAGACTCTGTTCAATCGCATCAGCCAGGAGAGCTATACGAACGTGTTCAACGGCGTGGACTTTGCCGCTTCGGTCGGGAGCACCTCTGGGTTCGTCGGTTTCACCGGCGGCACCGGGGGTGCCTTCGCTTCGCAGAGGTTGGCGGACTTCAGTTTCACGAATTTCGCGGAAGGCGTCGTAATGGCAAACACGGTGAGCATCCCTGCAGGCGCAACCGTCGGCCTGGAAGTGCTTTCAAAGTCGGTCGGAGGTGCCGGGCTGGCAACGCTGGAGGGAGCAGTCAGCATGGGCGCGAACTCCGTGCTAAACGTCACCGGTGGCGCAACAGTGACCGACAGTCCTTATAGTCTGAGCTCGAAGGGTGCGGTGACCCTTGGCGGGAATACCACTGTGAACGTGATGAACAACGGCACCGGTATGGGTAGCCTGACGTTGACGGGTGCCATCGGGCAAAGCAGTGCCTCCGCGTTGACCAAGACCGGTCCGGGAATGCTGACGGTCGGCGGGGCTGCCACCTATAGCGGCGCGACGACCGTAAACGGAGGAACGCTGATGGTGCAGGGTTCAATCAGCGGAGCGAGCACGACGGTCAACACCGGTGCAACTTTGGGGGGGACGGGAACTCTTACCGGAGTCACGCTCACAGGCGGCGGAACGCTCGCACCCGGCGCGGGACTGGGCACGATCAGTACCGGCGCGCTTTCCTTCCAGAGTGGCTCGACCCTCTCAATCGAGATCGGCGCCGCCACCTCGGATAGAGTCAACGTGGGCGGCGCGGCCACGCTTGCAGGCTCAATCGCCCTGGCGCTTTCCCTCCTGGCAGATCCGGTTGACGGCACCACCTTCACCCTGCTCGATACTTCCTCCCCGTTGATCGGCCCCGCTGGCGGCGCACGCTTTAGTTATCTCGGCTCTACTTTGACGGAAGGCCAGCAATTCACCGTCGCGAGTGGGTTGTTCAGTCAGGACTTCGTTCTTAGCTATGCTGCGGATAGCGGGCGCGATGTCACCCTGCTGGCGGTCCCGGAGCCCGCGGCCGCTACGTTGTTGTCGGCCGGTTTGGTCGGGCTGCTAGGCCTCCGTCGCCGTCGCTCACGGTAGTGTTCCGCGTCGGACGCGGCACTTTGACTAGCCTGCCGTGTAGGCGCAGCGCGGCTTAGTTGGCCATGTTGGCTGCGTGACCGACCATCGGGCCACCGGCGGGCTGGCCGATTGAACCACCCATCGAGGCATTGCCTGAACTGTCGCGCGCACCGGTGCTGGTGCATCCGCCACAGAGAAGAACCAACGAGGCGACCAATGAGAGAATGGAGAAGGTTTTCATGTGCAGGAAAATCGAGCCATGGGGGCCGACTGCGGGCACAAAACAACGGGAGCTTCGCAGACGTCAAACGCGCAGCCGGGGTTGAGTTGATTGGTCGTAACGAACAAGCCGCCTCGCGCAAGTTGGATTGCTATCGACGCGATGCACGCAGGCGCGGCCGTGAAGGAGGCGGGCGACGCACGGCCGCTGGCTCCAGCAGCGGCGCAAGGGGGTTGAGCAAGGTAACCCGGAGCCGGGCGAAACGCGTGAGGCTTGGATCTCCGGAATAGCCGTCGAACGAATCCCAAGTTTCGGTTCCGTCAGTGAAGAGAGTCCTCGACGACGAGCTGAATTGCTGGTCCTCCCAAGTCTTCAAGTCATGGGACGCTTCGAAGGCGCGGGAGACATTTGCTGCGCTCATCAACCGTCGATACCGAACGGCGCGCAACTTCCCCCCTTGGCGACGAGACGAAAACACCGGCGTGGGCAGACCATACTGACTCGAGAGCTTTGGGTGCGCGCCGTTCGCAAACTCATGAAGATTGATTTGACCGTCCTGGTCGGGATCTGATTCCGGTCTTTGCTGATCGGCTGGGAGGTCAGCGAGGAAGAGCTGTTGCCACTGAGAGTAAGTGGTCGTGTTCGGAGCGGCGATCATCTTGCCGTTGCGCATCGGGACCGTGGCGTTCAGCGGCTGCGCATGGGTCAATGGCGTCATCGTTTCGTCGAGATCGAAAAAGACAAACCCCGGCGGAGTCCCGCCGTTACCTGGCTCAACGTAGAACCGATAACCACCTTCGGGCCGCCGCAACATCATTCCACCTTCCATGCTGTTGCGGCCGAGGTTCTGTGTGCCGGTCCAGACGCCGGTCAGCGAAGAGGCGGTGGAATGCACCCAGTAGCCGCCAGGAAAGACGACATAGATGGCGTGATAAGTGGGACCTTCCCGCCAGACGTAGAACTCGTTCGTGTTGGCAAAGGGCAGCTTTAGTTTCTCCGGCACCGACCAACTGGTGAAGTCGAAGTTCATTGGATGCAGCTCATAGATCGTCATGTCCGGAATGAGATTGTATTGGCTGCCGTTGATCCGGCTGAAGGCGACGAAGACATGCACGCCCGTCTCCAGGTCGTGATAGAAGATCGGGCTCCAGGTAAGCGGGTCATTGGTGAAAGGAACGGACATCGGGACTTCCTGCACAAAGGTCCAGTTCACTAAGTCAGCGGATTTCACCAAGCCGAACGAGGCGTGGTGGCCGTAGTTGCCGGAGGTGAAAACGACCCAGTAGAAGCCATTGGCAAAGATGATCGAAGGATCGCGCACCACATTGCCAAAGGGCGCCCAACCCGCTGGCTGCCAGACGGGCTGGCCGTTATTCAGCGCGGTCCAGTTCACGCCGTCCGGCGATATCGAAATGTAAAGGCGCTCGTCGCCGCCGCCGCCATCCGCGCCGAAGTGCGACATGATGAAGCGGGTGCCCGGCGGGAGATTCGCAGCGCATTGTGCCTCGCTGACGAGCAGCGCCAGGGTGAGCAAAAGCAGGAGAACGCGCAGCATTCGGGGGAGGGGATCGTCGCACGGTATCCCGCATCGGCTCTGCGTCGAGGGGACAAGACCTGGAGGCTGCGCACTGCCGCGGCTTTTTGCGAATTGCCCTCTACATTTCGTGGGCTCGCGGGTTCTCTTGGCACCATGAAAGCCACTGACGCCCTTCGTACTCTTTTCGCCTTCCTTACCCTCGGGGCATTTGCGCATGGCGAACCTCTCGCCGTTGGTGCGCCCGCTCCGGAGGTGAGCGCTCAGGATCAGGACGGGAAGATGGTCGCCTTCAAAGACGTTTACGCAAAAGGCCCGACGCTGGTCTATTTCTACCCGAAAGCGGACACGCCCGGCTGCACCAAACAGGCCTGCAGCTTGCGTGACGACTGGTCAGTGCTGCAGGGCAAAGG
>DASYMY010000048.1:0-2563 GCA_036008825.1 Glaciihabitans sp. | reverse complement strand
TTTGTTCGGCAACGGGACGGTCGGCACGATCCGGCTTAACGGCTCGCAATCCATCAACAGTCTGAGCTTCGACAAGGCCTTCACGCTCGGGGTTTATGGCTCGGCAGACGTTCTGACCAACGCGAGTGGCTTGGTGACGGTGCTGCCCAACCAGCTGGCGACGATCCATTCCCGCTACAGTTCGATTTCGGGACTGAGTCTAAGCGGTGGCGGCACCTTGCTGCTCACCAACCCGAAAAACAACCTCTCCACTGGGCCGGTCACGGTCGAGGGCACCGGGACGACGCTGATGGCGGACTTGGGGGGCTTTCGTCCGCAGGTAAATGGAACGGGGGGAGCGCAGTCGAACAGCCGCCAGAACGGACCCGTGCTGGGGGCGGGCACAGCGTTGCGGACCATAAACCTGCAGGATGGCGGTGAGTTCAAGCTCATTGGCGGCGGCGCAAATCCGGACGGCACGACCTTTGGGTTCAATTTCGCAAGCGGGCTCGGCACGCTGAACGTTGCTTCCGCTTTTCAGCAGGTGAACCTGGATGATGCAGGGCAATTGGCGGGCTTCGGAGACATGGTCAAGGCCGGCAAAGGACGGTTAACGCTCGGCGGACAGGATTATAACTACTCCGGAAACGTCATCATCAACGGAGGCATTCTGGACCTGAACCGCACGGTGGCGGTGGACGATCCCACGGTGACGGACCCGCTCGTTACGATTACGCGCTTCTCGTCGATCGCCGGCACTCTTCAGGGCAACACCACGAACACGCTGACGATCAATGGGGGCGGCACCCTGATGCTCAACGCGGGCGCAGGCCAGTTCGACGCGGCAAATGTCATCGCGAACGATGGTGCGATCATCGGCGTTCAAGGTGCCGATCTGGAGATGGGTCTGCGGATCAATACCGGTGAAAACAAGCTCACCATCAACGGCACGGTGAAGATCTTGGGCCGCGACCTCTTTACCACCCAAACCCAGCGTCTTCCGCGGCTTCATTCAGACCTGCTGGGCTCCGGGACCCTGGAGCTGTTACCCAGCACACAGGCCGGCAGCAACTCGCGTTTAGTCATCCAACGCGCAACGGCGGGCTCTACGTTCACGGGCACTTTCCGCCTGCTCGAGAACATGTCGCTGGAGGCGAATCCGCGTTTCAATGCGACAATCGATACCGGGAAATTGCTCGCAGGGGGCGACGTTGAATTCGCGGGTTGGGGCAGCACGCTCGATGTGCGCGACAGCACCGCGACAACTTCCGTCTTCGACTACAAAGCAAACGAAGTGACGGTGACCTCGGCCCAGGCAGGGGCTGTGAACATCATCGCGCCGATTCGGGGGACAGCAGCGACTGGGACGGGGCATTTGTTCAATTTCGGCACGCTGACGATGGGCAGTCATCGGCTCGCCATCGGCGGCAACAACAGCTACCAGACCGGCTTTGCGGACACGTCCAGAATCACTGGCAACGCGGTGATTGAAATGCGGTCAGACAACTCGCCGCTGGTCTTTTCCAATGTCGCGGCCATCTCTGAAGACGCGGCCGGTCGGAGCCTTACGGTGGTCAAGACGGGCACCGGCAACTCCGCAGCGCGCGATGTGATCAGCGGCGGCACGATCAGCCTTTCCGCTCTGGAGGTCTCGACCGGCACGCTGCAACTGCGTGGAGCAAGCGGGGCCATCACCACCGGTTTCGCCGGTGCCCCCCCGACCATCACGATCAATGGCGGCGCCAACAACTTCACCAATGGTCTGCCAACTCAGGGATTGCTGAACCTCGACAGCAATACCGGGCATGCGGTCGGCGCAACCACCGAGATCGCTCCTGGGAACAACAACGATCGCATCGTCGATTCGGCGGTGCTGAATCTGCGTTCGAACTCGATCCTCCGCCTGACTTCACAAACGGGTGCGCAGACCACGGAAACGATTGGCACGACCAACGTCAGCGGCCATGCAGTTCTGGACGTCCTCAAGAATGGCACCGCGCCCGCACCTGTCGCGCTGACTCTGACCACGCTCGCCATGGGAGCAAACGCGACGGCGAACTTCACTGGTGGGACGACGCTCGGGACTGCGGGTGCGGACACCGCGCGCATCGTGCTGCCCGGGACCGCGACCGGTTTCATGCCCAGCCAGTTCCATTCGGGCAACGAGTGGGCCAAATACGACGGCACCGTAGATACCGGATTCCAGCGCGGCGTCAGTCCGTTTGCCGCGACCGACTATACGATCAATACGACGGAAGACACCTGGGCCGTCGGCCAGCAGATCAAACAAAACGGGGCGACGCTCCCCGTCCTCACTGCAAACCGCACCGCGGACCGGTTCAACTTCCAGACTACGCCCGCCAATGCGTCGCTGGATCTTGCCAGCTTCGTCCTCACGGTCGCTCAAGGAGGCGTTCTCACCTCCAACACCACCACCGGAATCGTGGACGGCTTCACTGGGACCGCGCCGAGCGGCACCGCGGGCATCACCTCCAGCACTCCGCAACTTTACGTCCACAACAACGCCCAGTTTGACATCCGCACTCCGGTGACTGGCGCGATCGACTTCGTGAAGAGCGGCACG
>DASYMY010000047.1:0-2436 GCA_036008825.1 Glaciihabitans sp. | reverse complement strand
GTTCACCCGCGCGTGTTTTCCGCGATTCTCGCGGCACGCCTTTCCCGTACCGCCCGTGAGCAGGAGCAGAGCCGATGACGTACTCAATCGAGCAATACCTGGCCGACCAGGAGCGCGCTCAGGCACAGGCGGAAGCGCTGGAAAGCGCCATGCACCGCGACTTCCCCGGCTGGGAGGACCGCGAGACCGACCCCGAGGACCGCGACATCATCGCCTATAACGATGTGGCCGACCCTGACGAGCCCTCCGTCCGTATCGAGGGTCGCTACGGCGCAGCACGGCTTATCTACATCGCGGGCGCGTACATGGACCCGTGGGGGAGGGACCTGCGGTGACCCAGGGCTTCGGCCCTTACCCCCTAAGGGGGTAAATCTCACTATGTAAGATGGGGGTTATGCCCATGGCCCTAGACCGTTACACTGGTCCCATGACCAAGAACAGCCAGCCGACCAAGCGGCCCACTCCCGCACTCGTTCCGGTGAACCGGGGTAAGCGCCTGAGCGCTCCCGTCTACACCACGACCACCCCGAAGGGGAAGTGACATGTTCACCATCACCACCACCTACACGTCAAACGCGCAGGGCGCGGGCCGTGTTGTCGCCAAGGGTCACGGCAAGCAGCGCACCGTGCCGACCGTTCCCGAGTACAGCCCGGACCAGAACCACGCCGCCGCGTGTGGCGCTCTGCTCAACGTGCTGACCGACGAGCGCCAGCAGTCCATGCTCCGTCACCCCAGTGCCAAGCAGCGCGTGCGCGTCACGCGTGAGTCGGACGCGGGCGGTAAGCGACGTTGGGCGGTGAATGTCTGATGAGGCGTCGGAAGCCCTACTCCTCTTTCCGTGAGGCTCTCACGCGAAACGACTACTACCGTCCCCGTCACCGGGCCGTCACGGTTCCAGCGAACGTCACGCTGGGAGAGAACTAAGCCCTTCGGGGTTTTACCCCCTAAGGGGGTAAATAAATAGGGGTTGACACCGCTAGCGCTATGCCCCATACTGGACCCATGAGCAACTACGACGAAATCGAAGAAGCCCGCCTCTGGGACGAGTACAAGGATGAGCAGGCCGACTGGACCCCCGACATCGGGGGAGAGTTTTCGGCAGTGTTCGCAGACGAGCAGTCTCACCACGAGGCTGACCCGGAGTACATGGCAATGTACTCCCCGGTCGAGCAGGGTTTCTACGACGACGACCCCAACCCCTACCACGGCGACTACGCGGAGGATGACGGCTACTGACCTAAGGCCTTCGGGCCTTTACCCCCTTAGGGGGTAAATCGGGGAGTAGTTTAAGAATCAACTTACGTAAAGGGCTTGCGTTCGCAGGGATTCCGTGTAGGATGGACCCATGGTCCGAAACATTGCGAAGCCCCTGTCGATTGTCGAGTCTGAGTACCAGCACGCGCTGGTCGAGCAGTTGTCCCCTCTAAAGGACACTGACACACTGGTGGAACTCACCTATACCCGTCGTGACGGCATGCTGTCACGCTCTACCGGTACCGTCGCCTACTTCTCAGGTGAGCCCGGTATGGACACTGGGTCAGTCACCGTTAAGACTGAGGACAAGGGTCCGCGCACCGTCAACCTCCACCGTATCGCTAGGGTGGTCGTGCTGTGAAGGTGCGAGCCGCTGACCTAGAGCCAGGTGATTGCATCGGTCGTTTCGTGGTTTCCATCGTGGAGCCATTCACCGAAACACGCCGCACATGGTACGGGCGCAATGTTGACCTGCCCATGGTTAAGGTGATAGGCCTACGCCTCATCTTTACCCGCGCGTTCAAAGACGAGTTCACGTTCATGGCGAACGAGACCGTCAACATCGACTAAGCCCTTCGGGGTTTACCCCCTAAGGGGGTAATCTCATCATGTGGACAGGGGGTTACGCTGACTGCTCACCTAGCGTAAAGTGTCTCTTGTTGGCCGACAAGCGGCCTCACAAATCAAAGGAGCAAACCTGTGAGCAACACCAAGCCGTTCAACGTGACCTGGGACCTCGCGTACGTCGTCGCGTCCCTGCGTGCGCTCGTGACCGAGTTCGGTTTCAACCACTCCGCGAGCAAGCCCAACGGTGGCGTCGGCTGCATCTACGCCGCTGTTGTCAACCGCGCGCTGGTGCCCGTGTGCATCGTCGGCCAGTTCCTCGCACGTGAGGGTCTGCTGCGTGTCACCCAGCACGAGGACCGCTCGCTCGACTACGGGGACAACGACGACCCCGACCAGTGGGGCGCGTGCACGATGGACTCCACCATCTGGGCTGCCCTGGACACGCTGGGCGTCACCGTCACCGACGAGGCCAAGGCTTTCCTGCGTGAGGTCCAGTCCTACCAGGACCGCCCGTCCAACTGGGGCACGGCGCTCAACGAGGCGCTGGACAACCTGCGCGAGCGGGCCGAGGAGAACCTGCGGGACGCCGAGCGTGCCCGTGACGAGGCCGAGCG
>DASYMY010000046.1:0-4402 GCA_036008825.1 Glaciihabitans sp. | reverse complement strand
TCGTCACCATGTTTCTTCTAGCCATTCCCATGATCGGTCTGTATTTCGCCGCGGCCGGAGTTGCTGCGCTGCACGACCGAACTGTGGCCAAACGGGCGGCAAAACTCGCCGCAGAGATTGCGACGTAACCCATGACCCAGTTGTCCCCGGCCGAACGCTTCGCCGCGTCCCGCTCACGATCCGCCCTTCCCCAGGTCGAGCAGTTTCGGTCCCGCCAGCGTTTTGATTTGGACGAGTTCCAGCTCGCCTCCTGCGCCAGTCTTGAAGCAGGAAAGAGCGTCCTTGTTGCTGCACCCACCGGTGCGGGTAAAACTGTTGTTGCCGAATTCGCCGTTCATCTTGCAATGCAGGACGGCCACAGCAAAGTGTTTTACACGGCCCCTATGAAGGCGCTGAGCAACCAGAAGTTCCAGGAACTGACCACCGAGTATGGGCCAGACTCCGTCGGTCTGCTCACCGGTGATACCAATATCAACGCCTCAGCACGCATTGTGGTGATGACCACCGAGGTGCTGCGCAACATGCTGTACGCCAACTCAGCGCTTCTGAAAGATCTCGCATTCGTCATCATGGACGAAGTCCACTATCTCGCGGACCGGTTCCGTGGCGCCGTCTGGGAAGAAGTGATCATTCACCTCCCGCAGCGCGTGCGAATGGTCGCACTGAGCGCAACCGTCTCTAACGCCGAAGAGTTCGGAGATTGGCTTCAAGCCGTCCGCGGGGACACCGAAGTGATCGTCTCAGAAGAGCGCCCTGTGCCGCTAGAACAGCACGTCCTCACCCGGACCAAACTGGTTGACCTCTTTGACTCTTCAGGAATCGCGTCACCGAACCGGGTCAACCCGGAGCTGGTGCAGATGGCTCGGGCCGGGGGAGGCGGACGTGGACGACGAGACGTAGGTCGTTACCGCAATGCCGGCAACCGCTCCGAGAGTGGCCGCATGGACCGGCCCGAATTTGTTGCTCTTCTGGAATCCAAAAATCTTCTACCCGCCATCTTTTTTGTGTTCAGCCGCGCGGGCTGCGACGCGGCTGTGCGCCAAGTGCTCCGCGCCGGTGTGCGGCTCACCCACGCGGACGAACGCGACGAAATCCGCGCCATTGTCGAGGAACGCTGCCGCACGCTCCGCGACGAAGACCTCGGTGTGCTCGGGTACTTCGAATGGCTTGAAGGACTGGAGCGCGGGGTGGCCGCGCACCACGCTGGCATGCTCCCCGCCTTCAAAGAAGTTGTCGAAGAGCTATTCCGACTGAAGTTGGTACGCCTTGTCTTCGCCACCGAGACCTTGGCTCTCGGCATTAACATGCCTGCCCGCACCGTGGTGCTGGAGAAGCTAGAAAAGTTCAACGGAGAAGCCCGTGTACCAATCACCCCGGGGGAGTACACGCAACTGACCGGCCGAGCTGGCCGTCGCGGAATCGACGTGGAGGGCCACTCGGTTATCCAATGGGTCGAAGGCCTCGATCCGCAGGCGGTTGCCTCGCTGGCATCCCGACGTACCTACCCGCTGAACTCCAGCTTCAAGCCGACCTACAACATGGCGGTGAACCTCATCGACCAGTTTGGTCGTGAGCGTACCCGTGAGGTGCTCGAGTCCTCGTTCGCCCAGTTCCAAGCCGACCGAGCCGTTGTTGATATGGCCAGGAAGGTTCGCTCTCAACAGGAATCCCTGAGCGGGTACGAGAAGTCGATGACCTGCCACCTCGGCGACTTCGGCGAATACATCGGAATTCGACGCGAACTGACCGACTTGGAACGCAAAGCCAGCATTCGCACTGACGCGCAATCGCGTGGCGATCGTGATCGGCGGCAAAACCAGATCACCGCTCTGCGCCGCCGTCTCAAGCAGCACCCCTGCCACGCTTGTTCTGACCGAGAAGCGCATGCTCGCTGGGCGGAACGCTGGTGGAAGTTGAAGAAGGAGAACGACAAACTCAAGGCCCAAATTCGCACGCGCACGGGTGCGGTGGCGAAGATTTTCGACCGGGTGAGCGATGTTCTCCTCACCCTGGGGTACCTCGTGGAAACCGACGGCGGAGAAGCAACGGTCGCGCCCGCCGGGCGAACCCTCAAACGAATTTATGGCGAACGCGACCTCCTTGTTGCCGAATCTCTCCGCCGGGGACTGTGGAATGACCTCGACCCCGCGTCACTGGCGGCGATGGCAGCAGCGCTTGTGTACGAGCCGCGCCGTGATGAAGGCGCGCCAGACGAACGCAATCTTCCGCGCGGCAACTTCCGTGAAGCGTTTGACCGCACTACCGACCTCTGGGCCAATTTAGATGACTTGGAGCGAGACCACCGGCTGCCCGGCAGCCAGCCGCTCGGGACAGGTTTGACCCTAGCGATGTACCAGTGGGCGCAGGGATCAACGTTGGACCGCGCTCTCACCACGGCCGACTTGGCGGCGGGAGACTTTGTCCGTCTCAGCAAACAGACCATTGATCTGCTTGATCAGCTCTCGATTGTCGCCGACGCTCCTGTCGGGGTGACTGCACGGAAAGCGCTCGATGCGGTCCGCCGCGGAATCGTTGCCTACAGCAGCGTTGCGTAAGCTCTATCCGTGACCCAAGAAATTCGGCCGGTGTTGCCTATCTGGGCCGCCCTCGTTATTGCCGCTGCGTCTGGTCCCATCATGGATGCCGGCTTTCCGGACCGAGACTGGTGGCCCCTGACGTTTGTTGGCATAGGCCTTGTGCTTATTGCCGTTATGGGGCGTCGACCGCGGTCAGCACTGCTGGTTGGCTTCGTCGCGGGCATGGCGTTCTACCTGACCCACATCGAGTGGGCATCACTGTTTTTGGGACCCATTCCCATGGTCGCCCTGTCCACTCTGGAGTCGTTGTTCGTCGCCGTCGGCGCTCTTGCCATGTCCCTCGCCTACCGCTGGTGCGCGCGCACCTGGCCCACCCCGCTGGGACGAATGGGGCTCCTTCCGCTGATTATCGCCGGCCTGTGGACGGCTCGAGAGGCCATCTCCAGCGTCTGGCCATACGGCGGTTTCGCCTGGGGACGAGTGTCACTGGCGCAATCAGAGAGCCCGTTCGCTGATCTCTTCCCTTGGCTGGGCGTGTCTGGCGTCAGTTTCGTTATGGTCGCCCTTGTTGCTCTCACCATCGAATGTGTGCGGTTGGTCAGTGTGGCACGCCTGACACGGTGTCTGGTCGCAGTGGCCGCTCTCGCCGCAGTCTTGATTATTCCCGCGTTCCCCGTGGCGGTGTACGACACCACCCGCGTGGCTGCAGTGCAAGGAAATGGCAAAGCAGCGTATTTCGACACCCGCGAGCAGGGCGACCTGCTAGAAGCGCAATACCTCGCCACTCTGCCGCTGTTCGACCAAGAGTTAGACGTGGACATGGTGGTGTGGCCGGAAGGCGCCAGCGACATCAACCCTCTGGTCTCCGACTATGCGGCGCGCGTGTTCGACACCGTGGCCCAGCAGATGGGTGCACCCTTGATTGCTGGAGCGATCACCGAACGTGGGGATGAGGTGTTCAACACGTCCCTGTTGTGGGAGGAGGGAGTGGGCGCCGTCGACTACTACGACAAAAAGCACCCCATTCCCTTTGGCGAATACGTTCCGGACCGCGAATTTTGGGAACCCTTCGCGCCGGATCTAATTGGGCTTATCGGCCGCGACTACACGCCGGGTACGACCGACACCGTCTTCGACATTGACGGGGTCATCGCGGGTATCAACATTTGTTTCGATATCTCGGATGACGCGATTATGCGCGACGCTGCGCTGTCCGGTGCGAACATCTTGCTTGCCCAAACCAACAATGCCGACTTTGGTGACACCGATGAAAGTGTGCAGCAGTTAGCAATTGCCCGAGTTCGTGCGCTGGAGCTGGGCCGCAGTGTGGTCAATATTTCGACCGTCGGAACTAGCGCGATCATCGCCCCCGACGGGTCCACCATCGACCAACTCACCAGCTACACCGCGGCGAGTATGGTCGCGGATGTTCCTCTAAGTTCAACAATGACCCCCGCGACATACCTCGGTCGCGGGATTGAATGGTTTGTGTCCGGGCTTGCACTTGCCGGAGTAGTAATTGCGGGGCTGAGCGAACGGAAACGACGTGGCTGAGACCCTCATCGTTGTACCTACTTATAACGAGATCGACAACATTCAGTCCATTGTGGGACGGCTTCGCCAATCGGTGCCGCACGCCCACATCTTGGTGGTTGATGACTCCAGTCCGGATGGCACGGGCAAAAAAGCCGAAGCGATGGCTGCGGAAGATCCGGCCATCTCCGTGTTGGTACGTCCGGGCAAGGACGGGCTGGGCCGTGCCTACCTGGCCGGCTTCGCGCACGGGTTGCAGGCGGGATACCGCTACATCGTCGAGATTGATGCCGACGGTTCCCATGACCCAAGCGAGTTGCCCAAAATGATTC
>DASYMY010000045.1:0-3818 GCA_036008825.1 Glaciihabitans sp. | reverse complement strand
CGCTGCCAGCGGCGTGGGCGTCGTCGACGAGGCGGAAGTCCGCCTCAAGACGGTCAAGAACTGGAGTGTTGGCACCCAACAATGCGCGGTCTGCTTCGAGCAGCGATTCGAGGGCAGACTGCCACCAAGCCAACTCCAGTTCAGCCTCAACCTGCGCCTCTGGCACGTGGCGGGAGGAGAGGTCGTCGAGCAGTGGACCAAGTTCGAGGTCCTGCAGGGTTGCCATCAGGGCCATTCGCCCCTGCAGGTTATCGAGCACATCCGAGTCGGCAGCGAGGGATTCGATCCGGGCGCGCAGCTCGGCGATACTCAGATACGCCAGCTGGCTGTCGCGGGTGAAAGACCCCAGCGGTTCATCGAGCAGTGCGAGGTCTTGCGCCACGGTTTGGTACGCAGCCTGTACCTCGGCGATACCAACGGGAATCTGCGGCGGCACACCTTCGGTGGCAAAACGCTGCCAGAGCACACGCTGCTGCTGGATGCGCACGAGAGCTTCGTGCAGGTCACCAACGTGAACGCCGGGACGCACGTACTCTTTGGCGAGCTTTTTGAGGCGTCGACGGTTCGCGCCCGACATGTCGGGGGCTTCTTTGCGGGAGGCGGTAGCGACGATGAGCTCGCTGAGCGAGCGGTCGAAGACGACGGGCATAAATTTGTCGAGGGTGTCACGCAGGTCAACCAGCAAGCGCAGGTAAACACCGAGTTCGTGCACGGTCTCGAAATTGCGCATGTGGGTGCTGTCAATGAGATCGCGGGCCCGCTCAAGCAGGTGTGGCAGGCTCTCGCGGTGCAGACGCTTAGCAACCTCGTGCGCGTGCGCTGCGGCTTCGCCGGTAGTGAACTGGGCGCCGTACCAGGGGGAATCTCCCGGTCCATAACGGAACTCACCCAGTCGGGCTGCGGCAACCATGGTCTGTGCGGCCATATGACGGTCGGTGGCGAGGGCCTCAACCGTGGTGCGGGCCAGCCGCGCCGTTGTGGTCGGAGCGGTCGGCAAGAGTGAAAGGCGGCTGAGCTCGGTGACACAGTCGAGAACACTGATACCGAGCACATCGTCCGGCTTGGCGAGGGCGCCGCGGTAGTCGAGGAGCACCTTACGCAATCGCACCAGCGCCTCGTCGACCTCGGCGATCTGAGGCTGCACGGCTTTTTCGCTGCGCGAGATGGAGCGCACGACGTCCCGACGAAGTGTCGGGGTGGAAACGGCGAGGCCAGGTAGCCCGACCTCGGAGAAACGGTGCGAGATACCCTGCAGCGTGGCGCGGCGGGCGCTGACCACCAGAACACGCTTGTTCTGGCTCACCAGATTGCCGAGCACGTTGACGATGGTTTGTGTGCCACCCGTCCCGGGCAGAGTCTTCACCACAACAGAGTTGCCTGCCGCGATCTGGGCGACCACGTTCTCTTGTTCGGCGTCAGCGTCAAGCAGAAGGGTGTCGGTCTGGGGAGGACGCTCGTCACTGCTGAGCGGCTCCACCGGAGTGTACGACTCGTCCACTGTCCACTTGGCTGCGGCGTTTCCGGCGAGGGCGTCGAGGACGGTGTGGGCCAGTTTCGAGGCATCCGCTTCGAGTGCGTTGGCAACGTCGGCAAAGGACGAGACCACAAGGCGCGGCTGCACCTGGAAGTTATTGAGGTGCTCGGTCAACCCACGAAGGCGATCGATGACCTGGTTGGGTTTGAATGTGCCATCTTCGTCGGCGAGGGCGGCGAAAGCGTCGGCGTCGAGGTCTAGCTGGAACTGCTCCCGCAGGGCACGCGCGAGTTCGGGGTTCAGTACGGCGTTTCCGCGGAGCTTAACTTCGAAATCGCGGCCATGACGGCGGATCGCGAGCGGACGCAGCAACAGCGGGGCACGGAAGTCCTCAACGCCGTAGGTCCATTCGACCATTCCGATGCCCAGGTGCACGGAGTCGATACCACGAGCCGTCGAGAGCTCCAGGCCTTTCGACGCGATAGCGCCAGCGGCAAGTTTCGCGGCACGCAAGGCCACGTCGTCGCGGATGAGGTTCGACAGCAGGGTGGTTTTGCCGGTGATGAACTGGGCAAGACCACCGGGGTGGGTGGCGCTCAGCTCGATACGGGTGCGCGGGGTGTCAACAAAGTGCAACAGCGGCGAGGCGCCGCCAATGCCACTCAGTTCGGAACGCCACAGCGCCCAGGTTGGTTCAGCCACATTTCCCGCCTCAAATGTCGGGTCTCCGAGGGTCAGCGAATAAGGCGCTGTCACCGGTCGGTCAGCGCGAGCATGTTCATCGTTGCCGAACTGCTCGTCATCGTTGTTTTTCTCAGCACGCCACACGAGGCCAGGTTACGTGCCAGAGCTGTCAATGTCTGGGAGGATTGCCGGGTTTCGCGAGGTTCGGTGCCCGTAAAATCACAAATATGCTCTTCGTTTCGCAAATTTCGGCTCAACTTCCTGCCGCCATCGATGTGGTGCGTGGGTCCCTAATTGGGGTGGGCACGGTGGCCGTTGTGCTGGTCATTGCCCTCATTGTTGGAGTCGGACTGTTGTTTCGGAGACGCTCTGGCTCGGGCTCGCCGGCGATCGCTGCCACCCACGACCTCTCTCGTGACGCCGGAGCAGAATTAATTCGAGCGGATGACGCGGTCGAGGCCGCTGAGAATGAAGTCGGCTTTGCGGTTGCCCAGTTCGGCGCGGAGCGCACTGATGCGTTCGCGCGTGCCGCCGCGACGGCCCGCGCCCAGGTTGCCGAAGCGTTTCGCATTCAGCAGCAACTCGATGACGCCTATCCGGAGTCAGACCAACAACGCCGGGAGATGACCAAGCGAGTGATCGCCCTGGCGACCTCGGCTCAACGCACCATCGACGCGCAAACGGCCGCGTTCACGCAACTACGGCGATCTGAAGCCGACTCCCCCGCCCGACTGGCCGCGTTGCGCCGGGGGATCGCGACAACAAAAGAGCGCATTCCGTCTGCCGCAGCCCAGGTGCAGCGTCTGCGACAGCAGTATGACCCGAGCGTTCTGGCATCCGTCGACGGCTCAGTTGACCGCGCGAACGCGCTGTTGGACGATGCGGAACGGAGAGCGGATGACGCAGATGCCCGGATCTCCGCCACCGGCGTTAATACAGTGTCAACCGACCTGGATGCCGCGGCAGAACTGGTGCACACCGCTCAGCAGCTGCTGACTGGCATCGACACCCGTACCGCTGACCTGGAATCGGCGGCGGCAACGCTCGCGACCATGGTGGCCGAGTCCCGCACGGATCTCGCCGAAGCGCGGCGGGTGCGGGACACTCCCCCTGACCCCGACACGGGAGCGCGAGTGCTCGCGGCAATCACCGAGGTTGAGTCGACCATTGCCGGCGATACCGGTTCTCCTGATGGCAGCGCGAACCCCGTGCGCGGAATCGAGCGACTCGGAGCCGCGATGGCGATGTTAGACACTGCCCTTGCCGGCGCACGCAACCAGCAACAGCGCCTGGAGCATGCGCGCACCGCGCTGGTGGGAGCGCTGGTCACCGCACGGAGTCAGATTGAGGAAGCCAAGTCCGTCATCGCAAGCGGGCGCACCCGGGTTGACGCCCGCACCCGGCTGGCCGAAGCCGAACGGCAATTGATGCTGGCCGAGGCAGAAAGCGATCCCGTAGAAGCCCTCGACGCCGCGCGACGCTCCGCAACCGCCGCCCGCGACGCCGACGCGCTGGCCCGGTACGCGCTGCTCTAGATCGCCGCACACGGCACAAAGCCCGCCCCACCGCCCGTATGGGCTGGTGAGACGGGCTGTGGTAACTCCGCGTCCGTTAGCGGGGTGGCGGGTACAAGAACTTCGCGACGGAGCTGCTCGGGATG
>DASYMY010000044.1:0-2019 GCA_036008825.1 Glaciihabitans sp. | reverse complement strand
GTTGCTGGCCGACTCCGCAACAACGTCGAGGTCGTCGACGGCCGCGCTGAGGGCATCCGCTGAGGCACGAAGGTCTTCTTCGTTGTTGGCGGTGATCTCAATGTCGATGCTGGAGGAGGCGAACCCGGAGGAGGCCGCTTCGAGGGAGACGTCGCCGGCTCCCTCAACGTCGGCGAGGGCGTCGCGAACGGTGGACTGCAGTTCTTCCTGGTCAACATCGGGGTCGGTGGTGAGCGAGAAGGTGATGTCGCCTCCGCCGCCGAAGGCGCCGAGGAGGGATCCGCCGCTGCTGCCGATGGACAGCTGCACGGTCTCGATGCCGTCGATACCGCGGAGGATGTCTTCCACCTCGCTGGCTGCGGCGTCCTTCGCCTCAAGGCTGGCGCCGAGGGGCAGCTGCTGGCTGACGGTCAGAGTGTTCTGGCCGCTGTCGCCGATGAAGTTGGTTTCCAGGCGCGGCACCAGGGCGAGGGTTCCACCGAGCACCACAACGGCGGCGATGATGGTTGCCACCGGGCGGGCTAGGGTCCAGCGGATGATTGGCAGGTAGGCGCCCTGCAACTTGGACGGGGTTTCAAGCTCGTCGCGTTCGGCGGGGGCCGGGCTGGTGGCATCCGCTGCTGAAGTGGTTGTGGTGGTTGTGCTGCTGTCGGTGGTTGTGACGGGGGCGACTCCGTCGGCGTGACGGCGGGCCTTCTTTTTGCCGAGGAACCAGTAGGCGAGTACCGGCACGATGGTCAGCGCAACAAAGAGCGATGCGGCCAGCGAGATGGTGACGGTGAGGGCGAAGGGGCGGAATAGCTCCCCCGTGATGTCGCCAACGAGGGCCAAGGGCAGGAATACCGCGACCGTTGTAACGGTGGAGGCGGTGATGGCGCCGGCGACTTCCTTGACGGCCGTTGTGATGGCCTGCAGTTTGTCTTCGCCGAGGCTCATGTGCCGCTTGATGTTCTCGATGACCACGATGGAGTCGTCGACAACACGTCCGATCGCGATGGTGAGCGCACCGAGGGTGATGATGTTGAGGGTGTAGCCGGAGGCCTGCATACCGATGAAGGTGATGAGCACGGAGGCCGGGATCGAGATGGCCGTAACCAGGGTCGAGCGGATCGACATCAAAAAGACCAGGATGACGATGACCGCGAAGATCAGTCCAAGCACACCTTCGGTGGCGAGCGACTCGATGGACTGCTCGATAAACGGTGCCTGGTCGAAGACCACCGTGAAAACGGTGTTGTTGCCGAGGGATTCCTCGAGCTGCGGCAGCATGTCGTTGACCAGGTTCGATACCGAGACGGTGTTGCCCGCGGGAGTTTTGGTGACCGCAATGGTGAGGGCCGGTTCCCCGTCAACTCGCGAAATACCCTCGGTGGGGTCGTCGATGACGGCAACAACAGCAACCTCGGCGAGGGTGACCACATTGAGGTCGGATCCGCCGAGCAGCGGAATTCCACCGAGGTCTTCGAGGGAGCTGATGCGGGTTCCCGCCTGAACAACGAGGGTTTGCCCGTTCTCGGTAATTTCGCCGGCGGGTAGCAGCAGACCGTTGCTATCGAGCGCGTCGGTAATGTTCTGGTTGCTGAGGCCGGCTGCGGCCATCTTCACCGGGTCAGGCGTGATGCTGACGCGCTGGCCCGTTGTGCCGAGCAGGCTCGCCTCGCGCACTCCGTCAATCGACTGGATCTCGTCGATAGTGGTGGCTTCCAGCTGCGTGGACAGCTCGCGAGCATCGAGGTCGCTGGTGACGGCGATCTGAATAACCGGTAGGTCGTCGATGCTTCCGGTAATGACCTGCGACTCTGCGGCATCCGGCAATTGCGAACTGATGCGGTTGATGGCGAGCTGAACTTTTTGCTCAATATTGGTGATGTCGCTGCCGTAAACAAACGAGGCCGACACAGTGGAGATATTGGCGCGGGATGTTGCCGTGGTCGATTCCAGCCCGTCGACACCCTGAATGGCGGTCTCGATGGGGGTGCTGACGTCGGTGTTGACCACGTCAGGTGATGCGCCGGGGTA
>DASYMY010000043.1:0-1640 GCA_036008825.1 Glaciihabitans sp. | reverse complement strand
CATTGCAGATCGCCGTGAAGCGGCGAAAGCTGCCAGCAAGAATCTGGGCAACCAGCTGGCAAAAATCAAGAAGGCGCGTGCTCCACGGCCGGTCGACGAGATCATCACCGAGATTTATCGCGATCTCCACGTGAAGGATGTGCTCTGCCGCGTGGACATGCTGAGCAAAACCTACGGGGACAAGGATCTTTTCATTGATCTGAGTTTCGAGGTACGACGCGGCAACCGAATTGTGGTGCAGGGATCCAACGGAAGTGGGAAGACCACCTTGCTGCGTGTACTCACGGGAGAGGAAACCGCCGATCACGGAGAAGTGGCCTGGACTAAGGGCACCGAAATCGCTTCATACAATCAGGTTTTTGCCGAACTCGACCCCGATGACACCGTCTCCCACGCGGTGAACGCCATGCCGGGGAGTTTGGCGTTCACGGCGACTAAAAAGTCGGTCAACCGCTTCCTGGCGATGTTCCAGTTCTCCGACGCCGACCTCAAACAGAAGATTGGGAATCTGTCTGGTGGGCAGCGCGCCCGTGTCGCCATGGCGCAGTGCCTGCTGTCAGGGGCATCCGTTCTTCTTCTCGATGAGCCAACAAACCACCTCGACATGTCAAGCACACAGGTGATGGAACGTGCTCTGGTCCACTTTCCGGGCGCCGTTATCGTTGTTAGTCACGACCGGTTCTTCAGCGACAAGGTGGCCAATCGTCGGGTCATCTTCGACGGCGCAGCGCCGGGCGTTGTGGAGGTACGCGCCGCGTAATCCGGTGCATTGTGTGACCGCGGGCGCTGCGTCTCTGCCACGATGAGCGGCAACACACTAGGCCTATGCTCCTTCTATGGCAGCAGATTCACATGTGACCATCGAGATACCCCAGCTCGAGGATGTGGACGAGATCGCGCGCGTTCACGTTCAAGGGTGGCGTGAGACGTACGCCGAGCTACTGCCCCCACGCTTTTATGGCGCCGACGCTCTCGCCGCTCGCACCACCATGTGGAGAGCCCTTCTCACGAACGATCCAGTTCCGCCGAGATTACGTGTGGCCCGCATCGACGGAAGCATTGTGGGCGTAGCCCTGGCCGGAGCATCCCGAGATGGTACCCCGGCTCGGGACCTTGACCTGCACCTTATTTACCTTCTCACTGGGCATCACGGGTCAGGTGCAGGGCAGGCCCTCCTCGACGCGGTGATCGGCTCGGAGCCTGCCCAGGTATGGGTGGCACAACACAACCCCCGTGCCCACTCGTTCTACCGTCGGAATGGTTTTCAGCCGGACGGTGTGTCCGTAGTGGACACCGATGCTGACGGCCTTGTTGAGGTTCGACTCATCCGCTGAGCAATTCTGACTCTGTGCCGCGCGTGCGAAGCGCAATACCATCGTGGGATCAAGCCAGGCAAAGAACGGAGTGTGACTCCAGATGAACACCACACCGACCCACACGAGCGCGCTGGTGGTAATTGACCTGCAAGTTGGTGTTGTCGACGGAGGTTGGGACTACCAAGGCGTATTGCACCGGACGAACACGCTAATTGAGCGGGCACGCGCCGAGCATGTGCCGGTAGTTTTTGTGCAGCATGAGGAAGAAGAAATGCCCCGCGGCAGCGATCTGTGGCAACTTTCACCGCCACTGGACCCTCTCCC
>DASYMY010000042.1:0-2727 GCA_036008825.1 Glaciihabitans sp. | reverse complement strand
CACGGTCAAGTTCAGCCTGGAGCGTGTCAAAGAGAACTGGACGGCGAACAGCCCCAAATACCTCGACCCGATTGCCTCCATCGAGGTGCTCTCCGAACTACAGGTGGCCGTCACCCTATCTACCCCCAGCAACAGCTGGCTGTTCAACATGGCCGGCCCCGTTGGCACCATGTTCAGCCCCGACGGCGTTGACGCCCTCGCCACCACCCCCGTGGGCACAGGCCCATACACGGTCAGCGATTTCCGCACGGGCGAAAGCCTCACCCTCCAGCTGCGAGACGACTACTGGGGCGCCATGCCCGCCATGACCCAGGTCACGCTGCGCTACTTCGCTGACGCCACCGCCCAATCGAATGCGCTGCTCAGCGGAGACATCGACCTGCTGCCGGCCCTCGCGCAGTACCAACTCATCGACAAATTCGAATCCGAGCCCACCCTCACGGTGCTTGAGGGAACGAGCACCGGTGAGACCACCCTCTCTATGAACAACGCCAGCGGAGCCTTCAGCGACATTCGTGTGCGCCAAGCCGTGATGCACGCCATCGACCGTGAGGCCGTGATGGCCACCGCCAATAGTGGCTACGGCCTGGTGCTTGGGTCCATGGTTCCGCCCACCGATCCCTGGTATGACGAATCCCTCGTTGACCTCTACCCCTACGACCCCACCACCGCCCTCAGTTTGTTAGAGGAAGCGGATGCCACCGACCTCGAGATCGCCCTCAAAGTGCCCAACCTGCCCTACGCCACCGCAGCGGCACAGGTGGTCGCCGACCAGCTGAAAGCCGTGGGGATCACCGCAAACGTGACGGTGCTCGAGTTTCCGGCCGTCTGGCTGGACGAAGTGTTCACCAACCACAACTACGACATGTCGATCATCGCCCACACCGAGCCGCGCGACGTGACCGCATTCGCGGCCCCCGGCTACTACTCCGGCTACGACAACCCCGGCGTTCAGGAGCTTTTTGCCGAGGCGGATGCCAGCGACTACGACAGCTACGTCACCCTGATGAAAAAAGCGACCCGCACCATGGCGGAGGATGCCGCAGCGAACTGGCTGTACCTGCAACCCCAGGTGACAGTCGCGAACGCGAACCTGCGCGGCATTCCGCTGAACGCCACAACACTGTCGCTCGATCTGTCCACCCTGAGCTGGTAACGGCGCACCTCGACTGTGACATCCGCCCCATGCTGGTAACCGTGCTGCGCAGACTCGGCCTGTTTGCGGTTGCCGTGGTGGTGGCATCCGCTCTGACGTTTATTCTGCTGTCGATTTTGCCCGGCAATGCGGCGCGGGTGGCTCTGGGCGTGGAGGCAACTCCGGCGCAGGTCGCGGCGCAGGAACAGCTGATGGGTCTCGACCGGCCACCGCTGGAGCGGTACTTGTCGTGGTTCGGCAACCTGGTGGTGGGGGACTTTGGCACGTCTGCGGTGACGCAGCAGCCGATTGGTCCGCAGATTGGGGATGCGCTGTCGCTCACCCTGATTCTGGTGTTTACCAGCGTGCTGCTGGCGTTGCTTTTTGCGGTGCCGGTCGGCATTCTGACGGCCGTGCGGCAGGGCAAACCCGATGGGGTGCTGCTCGCGGGCCTCAGTCAGGTGGGTGTGAGTGTTCCGGGGTTTTTGGCCGGAATGCTGCTGGTGACACTGTTCGCCGTGCAACTGCGGTGGCTGCCGGCCGGCGGCTGGGTCCAGCCCGGCGAGGGAGCGGGCGAGTTTGTCCGTCATCTGATTTTGCCGGCGGTCGCGCTTGGAACGGTGCAGGGCGCCATTCTCAGTCGGTATGTGAGATCCGCGATTCTCGAAGTGATGCGCGACGACTTTCTGCGCACCGCCCGGGCTAAAGGGTTGAGCCCGCTGCGCGCGCTGGTGCGTCACGGGTTGCGCAATGCTGCGGTGCCGGTGATGACCGTTCTCGGTGCGCAGATCGCCGCGCTGATGGTGGGAGCCGTCGTGATTGAGCGGGTCTTCGCGTTGCCGGGGCTCGGCAGTTTGCTGCTGGACACAGTCGCCCGGCGCGACCTACCCAGCGTGCAGAGCATTGTGATGGTGCTGGTCGGCCTCGTATTGCTGCTCAACCTGCTGATTGATGTGGCAGCGACCGTCGTTGACCCGCGTCTGAGGAGTGCCCGATGAGGCGGGGCCGCGCTGGGAGCATGCGCACCGGCAGTCTGACGGTGGGCGCAATTCTGGTCGGGATCGTGGTGCTCGCGGCGCTGGTTTCGACGGTGTGGACTCCGTACGATCCTGAGGGTGTCTACCCGGAGCTGATTCTGCTGCCGCCGGGAGCTGAGCATCTGCTGGGCACCGACAACTTCGGGCGCGACGTGTTCAGCTCTCTGCTGCGGGGCGCCCAAATATCCCTGTTGGTTGGGGTGGTCGCGGTGGGTATTGCGGCCGCGATTGGGGTGCCGTTTGGCATCATTGCGGGCATGAACAAGCGGCTCGGCCAGTGGATGATGCGCGGCAACGACATCTCCCTCGCGTTTCCGGCACTACTTCTAGCCATCATTTTTGGGGCATCCTTCGGGGCGGGAACCCTCACCGCCATGATCGCCCTCGGCATTGGCTCCGCCCCCGCGTTCGCCCTGGTTGCCCGCAGCGGAACCGCGCAGGTGATGGGCCGTGACTACATTCTGGCCGCCCGAACGTCGGGCAAAAGCGGCTGGACAATCGGCATCCGCCACGTTCTGCCCAACATTTCGGGAATGCTGATCGTGCAGGCATCCG
>DASYMY010000041.1:0-3497 GCA_036008825.1 Glaciihabitans sp. | reverse complement strand
TCACCAACGCCGGTGTGCAACTGGGGCTGAGTCAGCCCACGGTGAGTCAGCACGTTCGCAAACTGGAGGTCGCCTCCGGCCGGCTTCTGGTTTCGCGTGACACCCGTGAGGTGCACCTCACTGACAACGGCGACGCGATGGCTGGCTTCGCGCGAACCATTTTGGCCGCGCACGCCGCGGCCGTCAGCTACTTCAGCGGTTCCGCGATGAAGGGCCGGCTACGGTTCGGTACGGCAGACGATTTGGCGATTACCCAGCTTCCCCGGATCCTTCGGCACTTTCGGCAGCTGTACCCGCAAATCAACCTCGAGCTCACCGTCAATCAGAGTGGCCCGTTGTACCGCCGACTGAAAGCCGGGCAGTTGGACCTCATCTTCATCAAAGAAAATCCAAACACGGAATCGGAGGGAATCCGGGTCAGCCGGGACAATATGGTGTGGGTTGGGCACGAGAAGACCGTTATCGAGCAGGGCCAAACTGTCCCCCTGATCGCGTACCCGGCGCCCAGCGTCAGCCGTCAAATCGCTATCGACGCACTCGAGGCGGCGGGTCGGACATGGCGAATCACCTGCAACACCAGAGAGGTGAGCGGTTTGCTAGCCGCGGTGCGCGCCGGTATTGGTGTCGCCGTATTCCCGCAGGCGCTGATCCCGGCAGATCTGGTGAAAGTCAGCAATCGGTTCGGGCTGCCCGCGCTGGGAGACGTCGACTTCACCCTGCTGGCGAATCCGACGGCAGCAAAAGAACCGGTTGAAGCGTTAATCGCGGCCATCATGGATCGGGCGCTCGTGCGCCAGTCTCCGAGCGCCTAACCCGGTAACGATGTGGGCGCCCTGAGCGATGGTGCGCGCGCCATCGTTTGCGCCTGATCATCGTGGGTTAGCCTCGGCGGGTGGAAAACGATCGTTATGGCTCAGATGTGCTCGCCGGTTTTAGCCGGCGGCAGCCCAGCGCTCCACCGACCATTGTCGAAGCGGAGCGCGACCTTGTTGTTGAGGAATCCGCGACCGGATTTGTGGGTGCCGTTCTCGGCATAGAGCAGCGGTTTGTGCGCCTCGAAGACCGGCATGGACGGGTCCGACTGTTTCCGCTTGGCGCGGGTTTTCTCATTGATGGAAAACCTGTTGCGCTGCGCGCTCCGAAAACGAAACAAGCGGGGATGGCTCGCACCGCATCTGGATCCTTTGCAGTGGCCGATGCCCGCGCCCGTGTGGCCCTGCCCAGCCGGATTTTCGTAGAGGGCCGCCACGACGCTGAACTAGTCGAAAAGGTGTGGGGAGCCGACCTCCGAGTGGAGGGAGTTGTTGTCGAATACCTCGAAGGTATTGATGACCTCGACGCGATCATTCGCAAGTTTGCGCCGGCGCCTGGACGGCGGGTGGGGGTACTGGTTGATCACCTCGTACCCGGCTCCAAGGAAAGCCGCATTGCCGACGCTGTTGCCCGTGGACCGTTTGGTGCTTCCGTACTTGTGGTTGGCCACCCCTTTGTGGATATTTGGCAGTCCGTGAAACCAGTCCGTCTTGGTATCAAAGCCTGGCCCGTGATTCCTCGCAACATCGAGTGGAAACATGGAATATGCCAGGCAATGGGCTGGCCCCATTCCGACCAAGCCGATATTGCGCGTGCTTGGCAACACATTCTCGGTCGCGTGAACTCCTACACTGACCTCGAACCGGTCCTGCTAGGACGGGTTGAACAGCTCATCGACTTCGTTACTGAACCCACCACAGAGAGTGCATAGCAACCATGGTTGATTCCTCGAACTTCGGAGTGGGAGCGCAAGTGTTTGTGCGTTCCAGCGCATCCAACGAACCGTCACCGTGGCCGATGGGTCCAAGCGGAATCGTTGTGCGCTCGGGTGGTTCGGCGTTATCCGGCGTGTGGGGCCGCTCGGGAGGTGGGCGTTTGTGGTGGATCGAGTTCGACGAACCCCAAACCAATAGCGAGGGGGACGGGCCATTTCGCTCAGCCCAGGTTCACGAGAAGTTTCTCGAATTAGCCCCGCCCATTACTGGCGATGATTCTAGCCACGGGAACTTCACCGACAACTAGATCGCCACAGCGCTGGCGACCCCGAGAGCAATATGGGGGGATACCCCGATTGTGCCGCCCAGATCGTGGTGGCACGATCGAGTTATGAGCCAATTGATTCGACCTCGTACCGGGCGTGTTATTGCAGGAGTGTGCGCGGCGATCGCTCACCGATTCGGCTGGGAACCCTGGGTCGTGCGGTTGGGATTCATTCTTTCGACGCTGATTCCCGGTCCACAATTTCTTCTGTACATCGCGCTATGGATTCTGGTGCCCGAAGAAAAATAACCTCGGGCACCAGAGATCCATCAGTCGGAGGACTCGTCCGCTGAACGCTGCGCTCGCTCAGCGTCACGTCGTAACGCGAGACCCGCGCGGACATCCTTTGCGTGGACCTCAGCTCGCTTATCGCTCATCTTGGTATCTCGAGGCGGCAACTGAATTTGCTCCTCAGCGGCGATGCCGGCCTGAAGTTCTCGTCCCCGCTCGATCTCTGCGTCAAGCTCCGCTCCAAACAAGAGGGCCATGTTTGAAATCCAGAGCCAGAGCAGAAAGACGATGACACCACCGATAGAGCCATAGGTGTCGTTGTAGCTCGAGAAGTTCGCGACATAAAATGCGAACCCAGCGGATGCCACTATCCAGGACACCAGAGCCGCGAACGCGCCCATACTCATCCAACGGAATTTGGGCTGCTGAATGTTTGGGGTGGCGTAGTAGAGAATGGCAATTATCGTGATCGCAAGCAGCAGCAAGATGGGCCACTTCACGATGTCCCACACGAACACCACTGTCTCGCCCAGCCCGAGCGCTTCACCAATGGCCTCGGCAACCGGCCCGCTCAGCACCAGCATCACCGCAACAATAACGGCGAAGACGACGGCTAATACGGTGACGAGTAGCGTTAGCGGGCGAAGCTTCCAGAAGGGCCGGCCCTCCTCAATGGAGTAGATACGGTTCATTGAGCGACTGAACGCACCAACAAAACCTGATGCCGACCACAACGCACCAACGATACCAACCACCAAAGCCAGACCGGCGGCGGGGGACTGCGTCAGATTACGTATTGGCTCATCGAGGGCAGTCAGCATGGTTGTAGGCACTAAGCCGTCAAGCAGCGACAAAAGTTGCTGCGTTGTACGCTCGGCATCGCCAACCAGCCCCAGCAGTGAGACAAACGCGAGTAGTGCCGGGAAGATCGCGAGTGTGCCGTAGTAGGTCAGCGCAGCAGCCAGGTCGGTACATTGATCTGACGAGAACTCGCGGATCGTTTTCCGACCGATGTACTTCCACGACGGCTTTGAGATCTCAGCTGGGGTATCTGGCTTGCGCTCGTCTTCGGGGTTAGGAGCCGTTTCCTCCCGCTCTGCTGCTCTTTCAGCCACGAGAACCCCTTGATCGTGCCGCCAACGCGATGAGCCCTCCGATCGTGCCCACAACGCCAGCGGCAGCGGCGATGAACT
>DASYMY010000040.1:0-14081 GCA_036008825.1 Glaciihabitans sp. | reverse complement strand
AACGACTCCCGCTCGGCGCGCCCTCGAGGAAAACTCATTCGATACCCCCAATTCGAGGGTCAATCGGTGTGGATCCAAATTCCCATCCCACTAACGTTGACCCCATGCTGCTGGATGACCCCACCTTCACCCGATCCAGCTTCACCACCATCGACGGGGTGACTCTTACTTACTTCGACACGGGCGGCCAGGGCGAACCGGTGGTGGTCCTCCACGGACTGGCCGGAAGCGCCCTAGAGTTCGTCGACACAGCGACTGCTCTACCCGAGTTTCGGGTCATCCTGCTCGATTTGCGCGGTCACGGCCGCAGCACCCGCATCCCGGCAGACGTCACCCGTGAGGCTTTTGTTGCCGACGTCGTACAGCTCCTCGAGCACGCCCGCACCGGCCCCGCCACACTGATCGGCCAGTCCATGGGCGCCCACACCGCCATGCTTGTTGCAGCCCATCACCCCGACCGAGTATCACGGCTAGTCCTTCTCGAAACCACAGAAGGCAGTGGAGATGTAGCGGATACCTCAGCGCTCAGCACCTACTTCGATTCGTGGCCGGTTCCGTTCGCCTCCCGCGAGGCCGCGGCCGACTTTCTGGGCAATGGACCACTCCAGCAAGCCTGGGTCGCAGATCTCGAACGAACCAACGATGGCTTCATCCCACGCTTTGACCCCACCACCATGGGAAAGATAATGGAGACCCTCGTTGTGCCTCGCTGGGCGGAGTGGACCAATCTCAGCTGCCCAACCCTCGCCGTGTTCGCCGATCACGGAATGTTCTCAAACGAGGACAAAAACGTCTTCGTCGCGCGCGGTCAGAACGTCACCCGAGTGGACCTCCCCAACGCATCCCATGACGCCCACCTCGACGCTGCGGCGCAGTGGATTAGTACACTTCGCGGGTTTCTCCTGAACCTCTAACCTCCCGCGCTCAGAGTGCTCAGTGTGCTCGGCGTGCTCAGAGTGCGCGAGCGTCTTCGTCGTCGAGGGATCCCGCAGCATCGTCCGCGTTGAGACGACGTGGCCGGTCAGCCCGCAGCGGTGCGTCTGCGGCCCGATAACGACGGATAGCTAGAGCGATCACGGCGGCAGTTGACGCAGCCAGCCAGAGCGCTGCGGTGCCGAAAGAGCCGGGCATCAGCCAGGTCAGCCCTCCCGCCGCGATGAGCGAGATGAGCAGCGCGTCGCTCTGCCAGACAATGACGGAGAGGATCGACACATCCCCCACAGGGGTGGGTACGGGCATCAACAGTTCAACCGGCAGTGGCCCTTTGGCCGCGTCGAAGAGGCGCACCAGAACAAGGAATATTCCCAGCAGCACGGCCCAAGCGATGGCCTCGGCCGGCGCCCCGACGAAGCTGGTCAGGGCTGCGCCCGCGCCCAGAAAGACGGTGGCGATGATCGCGGGAAACGGAGTGTGCAGCGCGGCGAGCTGCAGCGGGGTCGCTCGAAATAGGGGTGGTTGCCCTGCGATCGCGGCCGCATGCCGCGCACCGTCGCTGAAAACCCCAACGGCCAGAAAGGCGAGAACTGCTGCGGCGAGCGCTGGCGCCCACCTCACCCCGTCGGCCACCAGGTACACGCACCCCATCAGCCAGCCACTGCTGAGCAACACCGCACACGCGAGCGCCGCACGGGCGGGTGTTCTCAGTGCACCGACGGCATCGCGTACTAGGTAGGCGGCGAACCGCGATCGGGGTAGTCGCAGGTGCAGCCGGCGCCCCCATCGTGGCGGTGGCCGAAATGTTCCCAACGCCCCGGCCACATCGCCTGTTGTGGTCATCATGCCAACGGACTCCCAGCGGCGGGCCTGCTGCACCAGGGTGGGGCCGTGCAGACGGTCGAGCAGGATCGGAACCAGGGCCAGGGCAAGTGCTGCGGTCGCCGCCAGGGCGAGTACAGGCCACCAGAAAAAGGCGCCGTCCACCACGGTGCCGGGCCATAACCGACCCACCCATCCCCATGGAGTAACCAGGGCAACCGGCTCGACCACCACGGTGGCAGCAGTCGCGAGGGCGAGCACAACCACGACAATGAGAGTTGTGAGCGAGGAGAGCACCTGACCGAGAAGCCAACCGGCACTCAACAGCAGGCAGTAGAGCAGCACCGCGGCAAGAAAAAGCAGTGCGCTGTCCCACGACGCCAAGCCGAGTAGCGACACGGCGATAACGCTGAGGCCGGCTGCGGAAAGTACCACCACCATCACCCCGGAGGCGGACAGTAGGTACGGACGCATCAGGGTGAGCCGGCGGGGCAGTGCGCTTGCTCCCACAAACTGAGCATAGAACGATGTGGGTGTGACCGGGCCCCGGGTTCCCCCCACGGCAACAAGAGCGGTTAGCAGTGCGCCGAGCACAACACGAAGCACCGCTTCCACGGCCGGGCTGGACAGCTGAGGCTCAGCCTCGAGAAGACCCAGAATCGCCAGTCGCACCACCGGTGACAGCACAATCAGGCCGGCGAAGACCCCGACGTAGATGGCGTAGGCAATGTCGGCCGGTGCGGGACGGCCCGCACGTTCCGCCCGAACATCGCGGGCTGCGCGAAGAAACTGGCGGGCGCCGGTCACGGTTCGGCGACCGTGATCGTGTTTTCGGCGAGGGCGGAGATCAGGGCACCGTTGTGACTCGAAAAAATCAGGGCGCACCCGGCCGTCACCCGTTCGCGCAGCACAGCCGCCACCATCTCGCGGCGGTCGGCGTCAAGACGTTGTTCTGGTTCGTCCAGCAGCAGCACATCGCAGGGGCGCGCGAGGGTGACCGCGAGCGAGAACAGTTGCAGCTGCCCGGAGGAGAGCTCGTGGGCGAATCGAGCAGCCAGGGCGGTGAGGCCGAGGCGCTCGAGAAGCTCGTCGGCGGAGGCATCCGCTTGGGTGGAGCTGAGCCCCCAACTGTGGCCGATAAAACGCAGGTGTTCGCGTACGGTGAGGTCCCTCGCGAAGGCGGGCGGGCCGATCAGCGCGGCGAGAGTGCGCCTAAACGCAGGGGTGCGCTCGTCAACGGGCCGACCGCCGACCAGTGCGGTACCGGAGGTGGCACCCATCAGTCCGGCCAGTACACGCAGCAGTGTCGTTTTGCCGGAGCCGTTGCGTCCGCGGATGGCGAGACTGGTGCCGGGATGCACCCTGAGCGAGGTGGGCGGCAGCAGCACCTCTCCGTCGAGGACCACACTGACATCGGTTGCGTCGACGACAGGGTCCATACCCTCAGTCTGCTCACGCCTGCGAAGTTGGTCAAATCTCACGTCTGGGCCCGGTGCACAACGCACGATGCAGAATGAGCGGCGCGCGCCTAGAGACTGTACGTGTACGTGTTTGCCGCTCGTACGGTTGTGCCGATTTCGCGGGTGTATTTGTCTGCGTTGATGTCGAGGGAGCGCAGCTGTCTGCCCACTTCGCGCTCCGTGCTTTTGCAGAAGTTCACGGCGACCCGCTTTTCGTCCGCGGATGCCGTCACGCCGTCCCGTTCCAGGACAGAGGACATACGGCTGATAACCGCCACCTGCGAGTAAATTCCAGACGCGATTTCCGATAGGCGCTTCTGCACCAATTGCTTTTCCTGGATCTTCTTCCCGTACTTGCGCAGCGCCGCCTCGGCGTGCTGGCGCAGTTCAACCGTCTGCTCCGCGACCGCGTTGGCCCGTTTCAGCAGGGCGGGGTGCGCCCCGACCAGCTTCTCGGGCCGCAGCGCACGAGACATCCGCCCAGCAATGTATGGTCCGATAATGCCCAACGATTTCACGGGATCGGTGATGGTCAGCGACGCCACATCGGGCAGGGCCTCACTAAGCGCTTTGACCCCGTTGAGGGCGACGAAGGCCCGCATCACATCGTTGGACCCCTCGAAGATGGGGAAGATTCTGAAGTCACGCAGCGCTTTCGACAGCGGATGACTCGCCATATAGGCCTCTCCGCCGTGAACCTGCACCGCCCGGTTGAGGGCGTACCACCCGGTGTCACTGGAGCGGATTTTGGTCATCGCCGACTCCAGCGAGAAGTCGGCGACCCCGTTATCAACGAGACCGGTGGTGAGATAGCTGGTGGACTCTAGGCCGTAGATCTGGGTGTTCATCCAGACGATCTTGTCTTCGACCAGTTCAAAGTCGATGAGGGCTCGGCCGAACTGCTGGCGTTTGCCGGTGTGTTCGAGGCTCAGTTCCATAAAACGTTTCATGCCACCGGAGATGGCAGTGCCCATCGACATCCGCCCATTGTTGAGAGTGTTCATCGCAATTCGGAAGCCATCGCCCGGCTCCCCCAGAAGGTTCTCTGCTGGCACTCGCACGTTGTTGAAATGCACTCGCTGCAGGTGGTTGGCTTTGAGGCCCATGGTTTCGAAGCGGGGACCGGTGGAAAGTCCGTCCGTGCCCTTCTCCACGATCAAGGCGACATGGCCAAGATCGCTTTGGGCGAAGACCGTGAGAACGTCTTTGTCGCCGTTGCCAATCCACCGTTTCTCGCCGTTGAGAATCCAGGAGCCGTCGCTCTGGCGTTCGGCCCAGGTCTCCAGGTTGTAGGCATCGGATCCCACGTTGGGCTCCGTCAACACAAACGCCGCGAGTTTGCGACCGGACGCCAGATCGGGCAACCAGCGGGCCTTTTGGTCGTCGGTTCCGTACAGGTAGAGCGGTTTGGAACCAATTGACTGGTGCACCCCCATCACCACGCTGAGGGTCGCGTCTACTCGCCCGAACTCTTCCATCACACGGCAGTATCCGCTTTGGCTGAGCCCCAGGCCGCCGTACTGCTCATCGATGAACAGCCCGGTGAGTTTGCGCTCCCCCAGTTCGCGAATGACGTCGTCGCCGACCCACCCCGCTTTCTCGGCGGCGAACGGGTCGTACTCTTCGGTGAGAAACTGCCGGGCCGAGGCAACAGCGACATCGACCCGTTTTTTCTCGTCCGCCGCAAAGTGCGGGTAGGGCATCACCAATTCGCTGGCCACCTGCCCCACAAAAAGTGACTTGGTGAAGCTCGGTTTTACAGTACCGTCCACGATGCCCATGCACCGATTGTTGGGGTTCAAACCCGATTCGCCGAAAACGTTGTGGGAACCCCACAGTGCCGAAAACGAGTTGAGCCGCTTTCATTGTTTATCGCCGCAGGGTGTGCGCTTCACGGGCTCAGCGGCGTAGCGAACACCCGATAACGTTGGCGGGGATATGGCACGCATAATCGCTGGCTTCGCCGGCTCCCTCAGCATCACGGTTCCGGCATCCGGCACCCGTCCCACTAGCGACCGGGTACGAGAGGCTATCTTCTCCTCCCTCGGTGCCCGCGACATTCTGGATGGAGCCCGCGTCGCCGACCTCTACGCCGGCTCTGGCGCGCTCGGGCTAGAGGCCGCCTCGCGTGGTGCACGCTCGGTGATTCTGGTGGATCGCGCCAGTCAGGCTGCTGCTGCCTGCCGCAAAAACGCCGCCCTGGTACTCAAAGCGGCGCCGCGCGGTGCCGCACCCACCATTGAGGTGTCGGGGGCTTCCGTTCAGCAATTCCTTGACACCCCTCGCGGACCCTTTGACCTGGTCTTTCTCGACCCACCATACGATCTCAGCGACGCGGATGTCTCTGCCAACCTGGCATCCCTTGTGCACCGCCTCAGTGAAGACGCCGTTGTGCTGCTGGAGCGCAGCTCCCGCGATCCGGAACCGGTTTGGCCGGACGGATTGGAGCTCGAGCGACGCAAAGACTACGGCGACACTGCTCTGTACTGGCTGCGACCGAGCGAAAGCTAGGTCGTCGCGTTCGCTCGTCTAGAGCGAGCCGATCCAGTCGGTCACTTCATTCAGCGGCGCACGCACCAAACGGTTTACTGACGCGCGCCCACGCGGGGTTGCTTCCACCAGGCCCACCCCACGTAACACCACAAGGTGTTGCGAGATGGAGGGCTGCGCGATGCCGATGGCCTCCGTCAGCTCCCCAACGGTGTGTTCTTTGTGCGCGAGGAGTTCAAGGATGCGCCGCCGATTGGCATCACCGATGGCGGAGAAAATGTCCGTCCGTGTTGTCTGGTTGGGGCTCATCCGACCGCTCCGTTCCACCCCGAGTAGGGGTCCCATCCGCCGAGTTCATCATAAGGCTGACCATCCACCAGCAGGCCTTCGCCCTCCACAACCTCTCCGAGGATGCGGAATTCTCGCGGCACAACCACGTCCGACGGAAACGCGGCCAGCAGCGAGTGATCTTCTCCCCCGTTGAGCGCCTCATGGGATCCCACCGCTTTCGACCGCAGGTCAATGGCCACCCCACTGGCTCGCGCCATTCTGCGGGCATCCAGCGCCAACCCGTCGCTGAGGTCGAGCATTGCCGTTGCCCCCGCGATCGCGGCAATCCGCCCGGCCGCGATAGGTGGGGTGGGTGCCAGTTGCGCCCCCACCAGGTCGGGATACATCAGACGGACGGATGTCGCGGCCGCGGCGTCCGGTTGACCGTCGAGTGTTCCCTGCTCAAACAACAGGCGCAGTCCCGCAGCGGCCGCACCAAGGACACCCGCAACAGCAACAACGTCGCCCACTCGCGCACCGGAGCGCAGCACGGGTGCCCGCGACTCAAGATCGCCCATGGCAGTAACCGCGATGGTGAGTGTTGCCGAGACGGAGAGGTCGCCGCCTACAACCCCACAGCCGGGGGCCATCGCCGCGCAGCCTTCCCGCAGCCCGTCGCAGATGCCTTCTAGCAGGCCAACCTCTGTGGTGGGCGGGGCGGCGATGGCGACAACGAGTGCGGTGGGAACAGCCCCCATGGCTGCGACATCCGCCAAGTTAGAGGCGGCAGCCTTCCAGCCAAGGTCGTAGCCGCTTGACCATGCCAACCGAAAATCGGGGCCGTGGATCATCATGTCGGTGGTGACCACAAAACGGCCGTCCGGAGCTGCGACGACGGCGGAGTCATCCCCCGGTCCGAGTAATTGTGCTGTGGCTGCAGGCAACCGGGGAAAAATGCGCGCGAGCGTCGCCGACTCCCCGATGCCGCCCAGGGTGTCGGCTGCGATCATAAATTCCACGGTAGCCTGAATGCGATGAGAGCGACGCTTCGCCAGACCGCCCTGGCGGTACTGGCCCTTGGTTTGTTGACTGGTTGTGCCCAAAGTGTGGCACTAACACCGGCAGCGGATGCCACCAACCCCGAGTGCGCCGCAGTAATCACGCGACTGCCCGAATCGGTGGCGGAGCTGGAGGAGCGCAACACCAATGCGCAGGCGACCGGTGCGTGGGGCAGTCCCGCCGATGTTCTGCTGTACTGCGGTGTTCCGGTACCCGATCCAACAGCAACGCTCAGCTGTGTCACCGTCGACGGTATTGACTGGCTGCGTGACCCGGCGGATGACCCCAGCTTCACTTTCACCACCTACGGACGTGATCCTGCGATCTCGGTTGTCATTAACAGCGAAGCGGTCAGCGGTGGCACCGCGCTCACCGACCTCGCGACGGCGATCAGCATCATTCCCGCTGAACGCGCGTGCGTCACCCCTGACGAGATCCTTGAGGATGGCGCACCCGTGGAGTCCCCTGCGGACGACGGTTCGGGTACTGAAACGGGCACCGAGTAGTTTCACGCTTCTCCCGTAGGCGACACCGCCCTCTCCCTCACATTTCCTTGACAGCGCCCAGTATCCCCGAGCCTTAACCAGTGGGAGAACGTGTTTTGCTGGCGCGGCGAAACTCGTCCGTATGACCCCACCCACCGGCGCACCAGAGCTGCTTGCGGCATCCGCTACTGCAGTGAGTGCTGCTCGGGCTCTGTCCGGTGAGGTCTCGGACTATCGGGCGCTAGATGAAGCTGCCCTGATGCAGCTCAACGCTGACATTGCCGCCCTGTACCGGCTTGCGGGAGCACATCTCGCGCTGTGCGCCGGGGAGATTGCCCACCGTTCATCACCCGAGTTGGGTTCGGCAGGATTGGCGCAGGGCGAGGGGTTTCGCACCCCGGTAGAGATGCTCAAAGTCACCACGGGTATCACCGCGCGCGACGCCGTTTCGGCCATTCGGGCAGGGCGCATCATTCACGACACACAAACCAAGGGCCTCGTAGACCCGGTCACCAATGAAGTGGTCGAACCGCTTGAGCCCTGGCTCGACAGCGTCGGGCGTGCTCTCACCAAGGACCTGTCCGTTGCGGCGGCGGATGCCATTCGGACCGGACTGGGTAGGCCCAGTGCTGGGGTGCCTGTTGCGGCATTGGCTGGCGCAGCAGAAGTCCTGTGCGATCTTGCTGCCACACTCGACCCCGACCGGTTGTTTCAACGTGCACGGGCCATGCGTGACGAGCTTGACGCTGCCGGCGTCGCTGAGCGCGAAGAAGCCCGCCGGGCGCGGCGCTCGCTGCATCTGACCAGAAAACCAGACGGCATGGGCCGTCTGGTCTGGGAGCTTGACCCCGAGAGCCTTGCCGTTGTGGTTGAGGTGTACGACCGTCTCACCTCTCCACGCCGGGGTGGTCCACGTTTTGGACCCACCGAAGTACAGGGTCACGCCGACCGTATCGTTAGCGATCTGCGCACCACCGAGCAGTTAGCCTCGGACGGTTTTGTGCAGCTACTCCAGAGTGGTGCCGCCGCCGATCCCAGCCCGCTGTTAGGGACGGGCACCCCCGCAGTACGCATTCTGGTGACGGAGCGCGCTCTTGAGGAAGCTCGCCGACCTGCACACGCGTCTGAGAGCCAAACAGCGGACGGGTCCTCTTCTGTTCCCTTCACCACCGCTCTAATGGGATGGATCGAAGGCCAACACGACCCGGTGTCGATGAAGACTGTGGAGCGCCTGATCTGCACCGGCGCGACCCAGGCCGTGACTATTGGCGCAACCGGACAACCGCTGGATGTTGGCCGTGAACAGCGCCTGTTCACAACGCGGCAGAGAATTGCACTCGCCGCCCGCGACGGAGGCTGCCGGTGGAACGACGGGGAAGGCCACGATTGTGAAAGGCCGCCGTCATGGAGCGAAGCACATCACATTCGCCACTGGGCACGAGACAACGGCGAGACCAACGTTGCTGACGGCATCCTGCTGTGCAAATACCACCACCTCCTGCTTCACAATGCGGGGTGGGAGATTGTGCGTGATGGCTCAAGCTACTGGCTGGTACCCCCGAAACAGCGTGACCCAGCCCAGAAACCGCGCGCGCTTCCAACAAAAAGCGCGGCACTGCGTCACGCCCTTCGCCCTGAGCCCAGCGGGTGAGCGCAACAGTCGAACAGTCGATTCGTGGGTGTGTCGATCGACGGGTCAGCGGCTCAGCGAACCGTTTCCAGACCCAATTCGATCAGCTCGTCAATGAGTTCGCGGTAGCTCATCCCACTGGCTAGCCAACATTTCGGGAACATCGAGATTGGCGTGAACCCCGGCATGGTGTTGACCTCATTCAACACAAAGCCTGTCTCGGTAAGGAAGAAGTCCGCACGCGCCAACCCGGCGCCGCCGATTGAATCAAACGCACGACCCGCAAGTTCCTGCAGTTCGCTCAGCTGCTTGGTTGACATCTCGGCCGGGCACACCAAATCGATTCCCGGAGCGTCCAGGTATTTGGCTTCGAAATCGTAGAAGCCACGTCCGCTCACCACGATCTCGCCGGGGAGCGATACGCGCGAGGGGCCGCCATCGCGCCCACTGAGCACACCACATTCAACTTCTCGGCCCACGATTGCGACCTCGATAAGTACCTTGGAATCCTCGGCGAGCCCTGTTGCCATCGCCCCAGGGAGTTCGTCGGCACTCGCGACCTTGGTCACACCAACGCTGGATCCCGCACGTGCCGGCTTCACAAACACCGGCCAGCCGAGTTCGGCCACAGAGGCTGTGACCTCGTCAGGGCTCGTCGCCCACTGGCGTGCCGTCACCGTCACGCCCGGCGCAACCGGAATACCCGCCGCAGCAAAAACGATCTTGGCGTAGTGCTTGTCCATGCCGATAGCCGACGCCAGCACCCCGTCACCCACGTACGGCAGGCCAACCAGCTCAAGCATCCCCTGAACCGTGCCGTCTTCACCAAACGGTCCGTGCAGAATCGGAAAAACAACATCAATATCACCGAGCGGATGACTCACGCCCGAGACATCGGTATAAAACAGCTGAGTGGAGGTCGCCGACGTTGGCCAGTGCACGCGGGTTCCGTTGTCCACAACTTCGGGCATGGAGGAAGGGTCAAGGGTGAACTTGTCGGGTTTGTCCTCTTCAAAAACGAACGCGCCATCACGGGTAATTCCCACCGGAATGACCGTGTACTTGTCACGGTCGATTGCCGCCAACACTCCGCCTGCAGTGGCGCAACTGATGGTGTGCTCTGACGACCGACCACCAAACAATAAGACGACGGTCTTTTTGAGCACTGGCAATTACTCCCCCTGGGGCATCGGATCTGTGGTGAGGTGCGGAGCGATGTCCCGCGGGTTCAGCGTACCGGCCAACACTTCGCCAACCTGGCTCACGATAGGCATGTCGACACCCTTCGCGCGGGCAAGTTCCAGAATCGGTGCCACTGAGGCGAGGCCTTCGGCCGTTTGATTCATCTGTTTGACCACGTCGGTGAAGGTGTAGCCCTGGCCGAGAAGGCGGCCAGCGGTGTTGTTGCGAGACAAGGATGATTCGCAGGTGGCGATGAGGTCGCCCAGCCCGGCGAGCCCTGACAGAGTTTCGGGGCGTGCGCCGTAGGCAACAGCAAAATCAGTCATTTCGACCAGGCCGCGTGTGATGATCGACGCTTTGGTGTTCTCGCCGTAACCAACGCCATCCACGATGCCGATGGCAACAGCGATGAGGTTTTTGAGCACACCGCCGAACTCGGTTCCGATCACGTCAGTGTTGACGAAAGAACGGAAGTACGGGTTGGTCGCCGTCAGAGCGACAGCCGTTGCGGTGTCGAGATTGGCGGAAGAAATAACGGCAGCGGTGGGCTGCTCTTTCGCGATCTCCAGTGCGAGGTTCGGACCCGATGCCACCGCAATGCGGTCAGCACCGATCTTCAGCTCCTGCTCGATGACTTCACTCATCCGAAACCCGGTGCCTTTCTCGACACCCTTCATCAGTGACACCACTGCGGCGTCATCAGCGATCAGTGGGCGAAACGCAGCAAGGTTCTCGCGCAGAGTCTGGCTGGGAACGGAAATGAACACCTGGGACGCCCCATCGAGGACTTCCTCCAGGCGTGAGCTCGCCCACATGTTACGCGGCAGGTTGATGCCAGGAAGGTAGTCGCTGTTGCGTTTGGATTCGGTGATCTCACGAGCCAGTTCGGGTCGTCGCGCCCACACGGCGACATCCGCTCCACCGTCGGCAACAATTTTTGCGAACGTGGTTCCCCACGATCCTGCGCCAAGAACGGCGACCTTACGGTTGGTCAAAACGGCCCGTTTCACTTTGGTTGTTTTTGGCGGGATCCCAGCGGGTGGCCGGCGCGGTTTCGCCGCGCAGGTCCTCCACGAGAGCAGTGATGGATTGCATCACAACATCGGTTGCGTCCGCGAGCACTTTAGAGTCCAACCGCTGGCCGCGGAACGCCGAAAGGTCGACGGGGTCGCCAAAAGTGATGTGGATGGTCTTCCTGGGGAAGAAGCTAATGCGCTTGGAATAACGCGGCATCACCAGTTGGGTCCCCCAGTGGGCAGCGGGAATGATCGGAAGGTTCTCCTCCAATGCAATCCGCACTGCGCCGGTTTTGCCGCGCATGGGCCACAGGTTCGGGTCCCGGGTGAGGGACCCTTCCGGGTAGATCACTACGGCGAGACCCTCGTTGGCGATCTTGCGGGCTGCCGCGAGGGGGTTACTCCCCCGGGTTCCTGCACGCTCAACTGGCACTTGACCGGCGCGGGTCAGTGCCCAGCCGACAACGGGAATCTTGAAGAGCGACGCTTTGGCTAGGTACCGCGGCATCCGCCCCACACGCCACATCGCAACACCCATCACGATGGGGTCAATCTCGCTGTAATGGTTCGGCGCGAGAACAAACGCGCCGTTCCGCGGGACCTTTTCCGGGCTGTGAATAACGTACTTGGCAAGCACGTTCATCACGGGCAGCAGCAGGAACGCGAGAGCCCGGAAGATCGGTGTCTTCTCCGAGCGCACAGGCTTCATCGCCTTGGCGGACTTCACCGCCGGTTAGCGTTCGTAAACGAAGTCGGCTCCGAGAAGCTCCAGCTTGTCAACGAAGTGCTCGTAGCCGCGACTGATGATGCCCACGTTGCTGATGGTGGACTGCCCTTCGGCCGTCAACGCGGCGATCAGGTGGCTGAAGCCACCGCGAAGGTCAGGAACACGGATGTCAGCGCCATACAGCTTGGTTGGGCCGGTGATCACAGCAGCCTGCTCCAGGGGACGCTGCGGAACGCGACGGGTGATTCCGGACAGACCGTCCTTGTGCACAACGATGTCGGCCCCCATCTCGATAAGCGCATCGGTGAAACCGAAACGGTTCTCGTAAACAGTCTCGTGAACAACCGAGATGCCTTCAGCCTTGGTCAAAGCGACAATGAGCGGCTGCTGCCAGTCGGTCATAAATCCGGGGTGAACGTCGGTTTCAACCACAACGGGCTTGAGCGGGCCGCCCGGGTGGTAGAAGCGAATGCCGTCCTCGTGGATGTCGAACGCTCCCCCAACCTTGCGGAAGATGTTGAGGAAAGTCATCAGTTCCTGCTGCTTGGCACCGGCAACAAAGATGTCACCCTCAGTTGCCAAAGCGGCGGATGCCCAGCTTGCAGCCTCGTTCCGGTCGAACAGAGCACGGTGGTCGTATCCGTAGAGCTTGTCGACACCTTCGATGAAGATGACCCGGTTGGGCTCAACGTTGATGATGGCGCCCATCTTCTGCAGGATGGCAATGAGATCCATGATCTCGGGCTCGATAGCGGCGTTCTTGAGTTCGGTGACCCCCTCCGCGCGCACGGCGGTGAGCAGAACCTGCTCGGTCGCGCCGACGCTCGGGTAGGGAAGCTCGATTTCGGCGCCCTTGAGGCCGTTGGGAGCGGTCAGGCGGATACCTTCGTAGCTCTTGTCTACGACAGCTCCGAACGCACGCAGGGCGTCCATGTGGAAGTCGATGGGGCGGTCACCAATGCGGCACCCACCGAGGTCGGGGATAAGTGCCTCGCCCAGACGGTGCAAGAGCGGGCCGCAGAACAGGATCGGGATACGGCTTGATCCGGCCAGCGCGTCGATCTCGGCGAAGTGAGCCTTGAGGACGTTGGTGGGGTCAAGGAGCAGCTCGCCTGGCGCGGTGGAGGTCACGGACACGCCGTACGCTCCGAGCATTCCGGTCACGACGCCCACATCGCTGATGTCGGGGACATCTTTGAGGAGGCTGGGGGTCTCACCGAGCAGCGCAGCGACCATTGCTTTGGTCGCCAGGTTCTTTGCTCCGCGTACCTCGATGCGTCCACGCAACGGTTTGCCACCGTTGATAATAATTTTGTCGGACGTCAACCCAACCCGCTTTCCCGCTTTGTGGGCATCTTCGAGGAGTGAACTCACTTATTTCACCGGCAATGTCTTAGGCCGCCATGGTGCGCGGCGCGATTCGAATTCTGTAATGTGCGCTTCATCACGCAAGGTCAGGCCAATATCGTCGAGGCCTTCAAGCAAACGCCACCTAGTGTAATCATCGATCTCGAATGGCACTGTCAGGTTGCCTATGGTGGCGTTTCGCGCTATCAGATCTACGGAAATCTCAATACCGGGTTGCGCGTCGATCAATGCCCAAATTTTCTCGGCATCCGCTTCGGAGATTTGTGCAGCGAGCAACCCCTGCTTGCCAGCATTTCCACGGAAGATGTCGCCAAATCGAGGGCTCAGAACGGCCTGAAAGCCGAAATCACGGAGGGCCCAGACGGCGTGCTCGCGGCTGGATCCGGTACCAAAGTCAGCTCCGGCAACCAGAACTCCGCCGTGAGCATACTGGGGCTGGTTGATCACAAAGTCGGTTTCTTGACGCCATGAGTAGAACAGCGCATCTTCAAAACCGGTTTTGGTCACTCGCTTGAGGAACACTGCGGGAATGATCTGGTCGGTATCAACATTGGAGCGTTGCAGCGGAACGGCAACTCCCGTGACGGTGGCGATCTTATCCATTACGCGGTCACCTTCTCGTTGGTGGAATCGGCAGCT
>DASYMY010000039.1:0-1585 GCA_036008825.1 Glaciihabitans sp. | reverse complement strand
GACCTCGACGCGTGGCTTGACGATGCTGCCGCCAGCGGACTCGGTCCGTTCATGAGCCTCGCTCGCGGCATTCAGGCCGACCGAGCGGCCGTGGACGCCGGGCTCACCCTGCGCTGGTCAACCGGACCCGTCGAAGGACACGTCACGCGGGTCAAGCTCCTCAAGCGGCAGGGTTACGGTCGCGCATCGACCGCGCTGCTCCGCCGCCGCGTCGTCAGCGCTGCCTGAATACTGCGCTCGAACACGCATCAACTGCTCGACGCACCCGCTTCACCGGGATTGATACCGGTGGCGAATTCGTCAGGGCTGAGCCAGAAGGCGCGCGAAGGCCGAATGCCTGGTGTGTGCCCGAGGAGTACCCGCCAGCCAGTCCGCCACTCGCACGAAGTTAAGAGCCGTTGCGATTAGCACGTGACCGAGATGGGTTCGGGCCAAGCCTCGGTAGCGCGAGTGCCGCATTCCACAACGCCGCACACCCTGTGAGATGGTGCCCTCGATTCCGGCGCGGCGTGCATACGCGTGAACGTAATCACGGGTGGTCTCCTGCGCTCGGCGCTGTCGCAAGGCTTCGTATTGTTCCTGCGGTCGAATGGCGATGCTGCGCCTGGGGTACTTTGTTCTTGACCGGGTGCACAGATGACGGCTAGGGCAAGGACCGCAATCTGACGGGGCGAAGCGGATATATATGCTGTCATTGCCACGGTTGTCGATGCGCTGTGTCCACTCACTGCTGGTCTGCCCCTGGGGGCAGATAGCCTTGCGTCGCTCCCAGTCAATGCTGAAGTGCTCGGCGCCGAAACCGGCCGCGGCGCGCGTCTGCCAGCGGTGATCGTGTCGCGTCGGCCCAAGGAGTTGCACGCCATATTCGGCCTCTGTCGTCACGAGGAGTTCCGCGTCGAGGTAGCCGGTGTCTACGATGTGGACCTGTGGCAGCAATTGCTGTTCCTGCAGGGCACGGTGCACGCGCGGCGTAACCTCGCCATCGGCCATGGGTGCGGCGGTCGTCTCGACGTGGGTAATCAGGTTTGGCGCATCGTCTTCGCACGTCTCGGTGAGGTGCACCTTGTAACCGACCCAGCCGGTGGTGTTCTTCCTCCCCAGATGGGCATCCAGATCGAACGGTGAACTCAGGAACTGGGATGCTTTGGGAATTCCGTCGTCAGTCGTCCTCCAGCGTACCTCGTCTTCCGTTGGCAGGTAGTTCTGCAGCCAGACGCGGCGAAGCGTATCCACCGCCGGCACTTCCCGCAGCCAGGGCGGAGCGTCGACCGCATACACTGCCGCAAGCAGGGCCTGGCCATCACCGCCAATCGTGTCTGCCAGTTGTAGTTGCCCCTCCTTGCTTTTCGGCAAGCGCACCTCATCAGTTCGTCCCTGGTAGCGCTCAACCCACTCTGGTCGCGCGTGAGCGAGCATCCAGGACGGCACCGCGCTGGCCAACACGTCAAGCGTGTGGCGGAACGTCTCACGCACCAACTCCAGGCGATTGAGGGCCCGAACTGCAGCCAGGACGTGGCTGGAGTCGGTGCGCTGGCGCCCATGCGCGTTGAGCAGGCCCTTCTGACGGAAGCGATCGAGGGTGAGG
>DASYMY010000038.1:0-3124 GCA_036008825.1 Glaciihabitans sp. | reverse complement strand
CTGCGCTCAGCGAAATGTACCGAGTGCTCAAACCCGGTGGCCGTCTGGTGATCTGCGAGTTCTCCAAACCTCCCGTCGCGCTAATGCGCTCCGCCTACTGGGGCTACCTGCGTTACGTGATGCCCACCGTTGTAGGGCGAGCCAGCTCGAACCCCGCCGCGTACACGTACCTCGCGGAGTCCATCAAAGACTGGCCCGATCAGGGTCAACTGAGCCAGTGGATTCGGGGCGCCGGATTCATCCGCGTCGCCTACCGCAACCTCACGGTCGGTATTGTTGCTCTGCACCGCGGACGCAAACCCGTCGATGCCGCCGTCCTCGCCTCTGTCGCCAAACGCAAGGGCAAAGTCACCCGCACGGCTCCCACGCAGCCCCCGAAGCCGTAGCTTCCCTCAAGGATTGGTCCTCCAGTGAAACCGAGCGTTCCGCTTGCTCGACGGAGTAACACACTGAGCTCATCGCTCGGCGTCACCGAAAAGCTGTTCTCGTCGTCAGACGAGCGCCGCTTCGCCCGCGACGTTGAAGATGGGCTGGTTGCCGTCGAGGCTGGCCTGCTACGCGAAATGTCCTTTGCCGATAATTTGGCGGATGTCACCAGTCGCTACCTTCTCGACGCCGGTGGTAAACGCGTTCGCCCCACCCTGACCTTGCTGACCGCACAGCTCGGCAACGGCAACAACGACGAGGTCATCCGCGCCGCCGAAGTGGTCGAAATCACCCACCTCGCGTCGCTGTACCACGACGATGTGATGGACGAAGCGCAGATGCGCCGCGGGGTGCCCAGCGCCCAGGCTGTGTGGGGTAACTCCGTTGCCATCCTCACCGGTGACCTGCTCTTCGCGCGCGCCTCCAAACTGGTTGCCTCCCTCGGCGAGCGGGCCATCAAGCTGCAGGCCGACACCTTCGAACGGCTGTGCCTCGGCCAGTTGCACGAAACCATCGGCCCCCGCCCTGACGAGAACCCCATCGAGCACTACCTGCAGGTTCTCTCCGACAAAACCGGCTCCCTCATCGCGCTCGCCGCAACCATGGGTGTCATCTTCTCCAAAGCCCCCGACACCTACGCGACCCCGGTCGAAGAGTTCGGCGAGAAGATCGGTATCGCCTTCCAGCTCATCGACGACGTCATCGACCTGTCGCCGCGCTCAGAAGACACCGGCAAGCTTGCGGGCACCGACCTCCGCTCCGGCGTCTCCACCCTCCCCGTGCTGTACCTGCGGGAGCTCGCGGAGACCGACGCCGATGCGGCAGCGCTGCTCGCCCGTCTTGAGCGTGACAGTGACACGCTTCCGCTTGATGTTGACGGACCAGATGCGGCGGATGACGCTGATCTGACTATCGCCATCGCCGAGCTGCGCGATCACCCGGTCACCGCCCGCACCCTGGAAGAGGCTCACCGGTGGGCCCGCGAAGCCGTCGCCGCTCTCGCGCCCCTGCCAGAGGGCCCCGTCAAAAAAGCTCTCACCCGGTTCGCCGACACGGTCGTCGAACGCTCCAACTAATACCCATCGCGTCGCAGACCGCACCACGTCTTTGACGCGCTCGCTTCTCCACAGATAGGGATTTCATGACCAAGCTCCGTTTGGCCATTGTCGGCGCAGGACCAGCAGGCATTTACGCTGCAGACATCCTCCTCAAAGCCGAAAAGAAGTTCGACGTCTCGATCGACCTGTTCGAGCAGCTCCCCGCCCCATACGGTCTGGTTCGCTACGGAGTCGCCCCCGACCACCCGCGCATCAAGGGCATCATCAACGCCCTCCGCGAGGTTCTCGACAGCGGAAAAATCCGCCTGTTTGGCAACGTGCTCTACGGCCGCGACATCACCCTTGACGACCTCAAAAAGCACTACAACGCCGTCATCTTCTCCACCGGCTCCATCCGTGACGCCGACCTGAAGATTCCCGGCATCGACCTGCCCGGCAGCTACGGTGCTGCTGACTTTGTCAGCTGGTACGACGGACACCCTGACGTACCCCGTGAGTGGCCGTTGACCGCCAAAGAGGTTGCCGTGATCGGCAACGGTAACGTCGCTCTCGACGTCGCCCGAGTCCTGGCTAAGCACGCCGACGACATGCTGCCCACCGAGATTCCTCACAACGTCTACGAGGGCCTCAAAGCCTCACCGGTGACCGATGTACACGTCTTCGGGCGCCGCGGACCCATGCAGGTGAAGTTCACCCCGCTGGAGCTGCGCGAACTGGGTGAGCTGAACGACGTCGACATGATCGTTCACGAAGAAGACTTTGACTACGACGAGGGTGCACGCACGGCCATCGCCACCAACAAGCAGATCCTGGTGCTCGACCGCATCTTCACCAAGTGGCGTGCGCAAGAAACCGGCACCGCATCGCGCCGCCTGCACCTGCACTTCTTCGCCAAACCGCTTGAGGTTGTTGCGGGAGAGGACGGCGCCGTATCGGCATTCCGGTATGAGCGCACGGAGCCCGACGGCGCCGGTGGTGTTCGTGGCACCGGCGAGATCCGCGAGGTGGCGATCCAGTCCATCTACCGCGCCGTTGGCTACTTCGGTTCCCCCTTGGACGGAATTCCGTTTGACGAGAAGCGCGGTGTTATCCCGAACCGTGAAGGACAGGTTCTCGACGACGACGACCAGCAGCTTCCCGGCGTGTACGCCACCGGCTGGATCAAGCGCGGACCGGTTGGCCTTATTGGTCACACCAAAAGCGACGCCATGGAAACCATTAGCCACGTGGTCAACGACCAGCCCAACTGGTGGACCCCCAGCCACCCCGAGGAGGAAGCCATCACGGAGCTCCTCCACGAGCGTGGGGTGAACTACACGAACCTCAACGGGTGGCACAACCTCGACGCTCACGAGCTCGCCCTCGGCGATGCCCAGGGCCGGTTGCGCGTCAAGGTAGTTGCTCGCGACGAGATGGTAGACGTTTCCAACCAGGCTGCTGTCCCAGCGGAGTAGGCCACCAGCTGCAACCCGAGGAGACCCGATGGTCCTGCCCGACGCTCTGCTCGACTTGCTCTCTAAGCCGAGCCCCTGCTTCCTCTCCACCATCATGGCTGACGGCTCTCCGCAGGTCACGGAGACCTGGGTGGGCACTGATGGCGAGCACGTGATCATCAACACGGTGGTCGGGTTTCTGAAGGT
>DASYMY010000037.1:0-11427 GCA_036008825.1 Glaciihabitans sp. | reverse complement strand
AGGTTACGAATACCACCGAGGCTCTTCTGCAGCTTCACCAGTTCGCGGCGCTGGATGAGCAGCTCCTTCTTGGTGTAGCCACGGGTGGTGTCGGAGAAGTCGACCTCTTCCAGCTCCTTCATACGTGCAAGACGCTTGGAGACGGTCTGGAAGTTGGTGAGGAGTCCACCGAGCCAGCGCTGGTTGACGTAGGGCTGGCCGACGCGCTGAGCCTGCTCGGCGATGGAGCCCTGAGCCTGCTTCTTGGTTCCGACAAAAAGGATGGTGCCACCGTGGGCGACCGTCTCCTTGACGTAGTCGTAGGTCTTGTCGATGTGCGCAAGTGACTGCTGCAGGTCGATGATGTGGCTGCCCGAGCGCTCCGTGAGGATAAAGCGCTTCATTTTCGGGTTCCAACGGCGGGTCTGGTGCCCGAAGTGAACGCCGCTGTCGAGCAGCTGGCGGATTGTAACGACGGCCATGGTCGTTCTCCCTTACTGGCACAGGCTGCTTTTGCGCAGCGCTGATTCGTGCCTTCTCAGTTGTCATCGCGGCCGGTTGGCGCGATCCTGGTGCCCGGCACACCCCCGCCCACGCCTATCAAATCAAGCTGGGCTTGAGACAAAGGGAGCGGGACTGAATGGCGGCGTGACATGCTCAACAGAGCACAACGGGCACGCGTAGTCATCCCGAATGCACGGGATGCTCCGAAAATCATAGCACCGCTCCTCCCCGTTTGCCCCACATCTATCGGTGTCCACGGGTTGTGTCGATCTGATGTCGCTGACGGGTGCACTCTGCAGAATCGGACAATGTCATTCGCGCGAAGACGTCCGATACTCACCGCCCTGCTAGTGATCGTTGCTGCATCGACGACGACGTCCGGAGCGGCCGCCCTGGGCGCGAATTCAGTGGTTTCAGTTCCCGAGGTGAACTGGGTGTGGCCTGCGGGTCAAGAGCGGGAGGTTCTACGTCCCTTTATGGCGCCGGCAACCGTGTATGCGTCGGGGCACCGAGGCATCGATATCGTCGCGGAGCAGGTGTATTCGCCTGCTGACGGGGTGGTGCATTTCGCGGGGCGTGTGGTCGATCGATCGGTTCTTTCCATTTCACATAGCGATGGACTGATATCCAGTTTCGAACCGGTGACAACACATCTGCGTGCCGGTCAGCCTGTGCGCCGCGGCGATGCAATCGCTACCGTCGTACCTGGTCATTGCCCGCAGCTGTGCCTTCATTTTGGGGTGCGACTCGAGGGAGCCTACCTGTCCCCGGAGCGGTTGTACGGCACCCTTCCGCGTTCGGTTCTTCTTCCGCCGCTATCGGCGGGGTGAGGAACATATCGAAGTTGATGCCTATGCCGGATTCCCGCGGCGGGCTCTAGGCGCGGGGATGCGCCATACGGTAGCTCTCTTTGAGACGCTCGGTGGACACGTGGGTGTACAGCTGAGTGGTTCCCAAGCTTGCGTGTCCAAGCATTTCCTGTACCGAGCGTAAATCGGCTCCCCCGTCGAGAAGGTGAGTGGCGGCGGTATGCCTCAAGGTGTGGGGCCCGGATGGGCCGGAGCCAGGTACAGCGGCCAGCAAACGGGCGACAAGTTCATACACGGCGCGAGTTCCTACCCGCCGCCCGCGCGCTCCCACGAACAGCGCCTCACTGGGTTCGCTTACTAACCGATCGCGGACAGTCAGAAAGTCAGCGATCGCGCGGGCGGCAGGAACGCCGAAAGGAACGGTGCGCTCCTTTGACCCCTTTCCCACCACGCGGGCAGTCAGTCGGGACGAATCAATGTCCGACAGGTTGAGGCCCACAATCTCACTCACACGGAGAGCTGATGCGTAGAGAAGTTCGACTATCGCTCGATCCCGGGCCGCAACCGGGTCACCTGTCAGAGCCTTCGCTGAGAGCCCCTCCAACAGCTCATCCATCTGAGTGCGGGTGAGAACCCGCGGCAGGTGATGGTCGGATTTCGGCGCTTTAAGCCGGACGGCCGCATCAACCGTGGTCACACCGGTGCGTACCAACCAGGCGCTGAGGCTGCGCGCGGCCGCCGCTCGGCGCGCGAGTGTCGATTTCGCTAGCCCGGCCGTTGAGCCTTGCCACAGCCAATCCCGGAATAGTTCAAGGTCAAGATGCTCCGCAGAGTGGATGCCTCGCGCCAAACAAAACGTGTGAAGGTCGCGCAGGTCGGCGCCGTACGAACGAATGGTGTGCTCGCTGAATCCACGCTCGGCGGATAAGTAGAGCAGGAAGTCGGGAATCGCGGCGGCAAGGTGCACTCCCCTATCGTCGCCCACCGCGCTCCCCACTGCACACCTCCGCGCAACAATTTCGGGATGACAAGAGAGACCGAAGTTTGGGGAGGCCACTTCGGGGTTACGCGGCGAGGCTGCTCCCGCCTACCGTGTGGGTATGGGTTTTGTGGATGATGCGCCGCGCCAACATTTTGAGACCCGTGCGCAATGGCGAGAATGGCTCGAGGCGAACCATGCTTCCTCCACGGGGGTCTTTTTTGTCTATTGGCGAGCGGGCACAGGTAAACCGGCCATTGGATACGAAGCCATGGTGGAGGAAGCGCTTTGCTTTGGGTGGATCGATTCCCGGCAAAGCAAGCTGGACCAAGAACGCACAATGCTCTGGTTCACTCCACGTAAGCGCGGTTCCGGTTGGGCCCGTCCCAACAAACTTCGGGTGGAGAAATTGATGAACGCCGGCCTGATGCACCCCGCCGGTCTGGCGGTGATTCATGCAGCCCAACAGGATGGCAGCTGGGACGTTCTGGATTCTGTCGAGGATTTGGAGATCCCCACGGACCTGGCGGAAGCCTTGGCTGCTTATGCCGGTGCCGCCGCAGAGTTTGATGCGTTTCCACGGTCGGTGCGTCGCGGAATTCTTGAGTGGATCACAACGGCAAAGACGGCGGGCACACGATCTCGACGTATTACGGAGACCGCACAGAAAGCCGCCAGGGGTGAGCGGGCAAATCAGTGGACGCGTAAGCCCTCGCCGCGCGGTGCGGGGACTGCTCGAAATTAGCTGGCGTCGCCCAGGTTAAAGCGAGACGTTTTGCTAGAGAACATTTCGAGCCGCTCCTCGGGCGTCATCGCCTCGATGGTGGCGCGATGGCTGGCCGAAAAACCGGTGATTTCTGCGGTATCCCCCACCGGCACAATGGTGTGCACAATACGGTCGGCATACACATGGACCATGGTGAACGATTGTCCGGAGTTCACTCCGGACAACAATCGTTCTTCCGCGGTGACGTCGAGGGTATAGCAGGTGGCCGCCGCGACGGACACGGGTACACCGGCAAAGGTGCTGTGGGTTGAGTAATGCAGATGACCTCCCAGAATGCCGCGCACATCAGTTCCGCGGATGACCTCCGCTAATCGGTCTTGGTCCTGAAGTTCGAGCATTTCCATCGCCCAGAGCAACGGCGTGGGGATCGGTGGGTGGTGCACCGCGATCAGCGTTCCGTGTGGCGCGGGAGCCGAGAGCTCGGCCGCTAACCAATCCAACTGCGCCTGTGTCAGCGATCCGTGGTGGTATCCGGGGACCGTGGTATCCAACGAAATGAGTCGTAACCCGTTCAGGTTGTACACCCGGTCTTGAGGTTCCTGCGTGCCGTCAATGTCGAAAAGGAGCTGCGAGTACTGCTCCCGCTCGTCGTGATTACCCATCACCCAGATAACTTCGGCGCCCATACGTTTTGCCGCTGGTTCAATGATGGACCGTAACCGCGTATACGCGTCAGGTTCGCCGAGGTCCGCGAGATCTCCGGTGAAGACCAACGCTTGCGGCGCGATACCTGACCGTTCCAGCTGGGTGAGCACACGACGCAAATTTGCTTCGGTGTCGACCGAGCCGTACAGCGGAGCGTTTCCCGCCAAAAAGTGGGTATCGCTGATGTGGGCGATGACATGAGCGGCTTGAGGGTGCTGTCCGAGTTGGGTCACGGATTCAGACTAGGCCGCACAGCCGACACCGCGCAGAGACTTGCGATCTCCGCGCGCGTGTCAACTACTGGGTGTTTCTAGTTGCTAGCTGTGGACCCGTTCGACCTTGCGTGGCCACCAGAATCGGTCCCCCGCGATAAAGGCCAGCGCCGGCACAATCACCGTGCGCACCAGGAGTGTGTCAATAAGCACCCCAACACACACAATGATTCCAATTTGCGTGAGAGTGATCAGTGGCAGCACACCCAGCACCGCGAACACGGCTGCCAGCAAAATACCCGCGCTGGTGATTACACCACCCGTGGCGGCGAGCGCTCGAATCATGCCGTCCCGTGTACCAAGCACCCGCGCTTCTTCGTTAGCTCGAGTGACCAAAAAGATGTTGTAGTCCACACCGAGGGCCACGAGGAACAGGAAGCTGAGCAGCACAACGTTGGTGTCCAAGGCCGGGAAATCAAACACCGATTGAAATAACAGCCAGCTCAGTCCGAGACTGGCGAAATAGGACGCGACAACCGTGAACAAAAGCAGCAAAGGAGCAAGCAGCGAGCGCAACAAAATCATCAGCACCAGAAACACCAGCACCAAAATGAGTGGAATCACCAGATTCTGATCCGCCTGCGTTGCCTCGGCAACGTCGAGGGCCTGCGCATCGAGACCGCCCACCAGTGCATCAGCACCATCGATGGCGTGTAATTCGTTGCGAAGCTCTCGCACCGTATCAAAAGCTTCCTCCGTCTCGGCAGCCGCTGAGAGCACCACCGACACCGCCGTGGTGTCCCCGTCTGTTTCACGGACACTCGCCGAATCAACACCCTCAACAGCGGATGCCGCAGCGACGACGGCCTCGGCGTACGTGGTATTGGCAATTACGGTCGTGGGTGAGCCACTGCCCGCGGAGAAGGATTCGGCGATGAAGTTCTGCCCACGGACGGCTTCCGGCTCGGAGATAAAAATCTCCGTTTGTGCCAGTCCCGTTCGGATCTGGGTAGCGCCCAGGGACAGACCGCCGAGCAGAATCACTCCGATGGCGACAACGGCGACGGGCTTGCGGGAAACCCGGGTGCCAAGACGCGCCCACACGCCGCGCGCTGAGGCATCCGCTGAACCGTACCGGGGTACATAGGGCCAAAACAGGCCCCGACCAAACAGGACCAACGCCGCTGGCAGCACCATAAGGGCGAACAGCATGGCAATAACGATTCCGGTCGCACACGCAATACCGAGTGCTCGGTTTCCACTCAACTGAGCGAAGAGTAAGGTCAGCAGGCTCAACACCACTGTTGTTCCACTGGCGATGACCGCGGGACCGGCTCCGCGCAACGCCGCTGCCATGGCGTCGCGTCGGTCCTCGATACGACGCAGTTCGTCTCGGTACCGGGCAATAAGCAAAAGGGCGTAGTTGGTGCCAGCACCAAAGACGAGGACGGAGAGAATTCCTGTGGTGGATGCGTCAAGCGAAATGCCGATGGTTGCCGCGACACGGGTGGCGACGATTCCTGCCAAGCCGTCGGCGATTCCGATCACAATCAATGGGACAAGCCACAGCCACGGGCTGCGGTAAGTGACGATCAGGAGCACTGCCACCACGATGACGGTGGTGAAGAGCAGCGTGAAGTCTGCGCCCGCGAATACGGCGCTCAGGTCAACACTGAACCCTTCCGGCCCGGTAAGAAGGGCGGTAAGTCCATCGGGCAGATCCGCGTTGGCGATGGATCGGAGCTCATTCGCGCGTTCCGTCTGAATGTCAATGTCGCTTTCGACGGTGAGCGGAACCACGACCAGCGCTGTTTGCCCGTCATCCGACACTGTCGCCGGTGGAACAAATCCTTCCGCGGCGAGCTCGCCAAGCTGAGCTGAGGTGGCGGCGATGGCTGCCAAGTCAGCGGGTGTGAGTTCCTCCCCATCGCGGTTGAAAACGAGAAGTGCAGACGTCGAATCCGCACTGGGCAGATTTTCTAGCACTTCGCTGACTTGAACCGATTCCGCGCTCGCTGGCAGCCCAGCGCCGGGGCCCGTTTCCGAGTCCGATCCGGAGCCTAAGGCAAAGACCGCCGCGCTGGCGAGGAACGCGACAACCAGGACAATCCACGAGGTGGATCTCCTGGTTAGGAAAGAAATGAGGCGTCGCATTGTGTCCCTTTAGCTAAATTGTTTGACTATCAGATTATTGAGAGACTTTATTCGTAGGATGGCTTCTGTGCAAACCCCCGAGTCAACTCCAGCGCCACAAGACATTCGTGTGCGCGAAGCCAGTGAGCTGTTGCGCGATGTTCTCGACCTCACGTCAGACTTCGAGGCAGAAGTAAGCCGGTCCCTGTCGGTGAACCGTCGCGACTTCGAAGCAATGCAGCACCTGGTCAAAAGTGGGCCGCTGAGCCCCAGTGAAATTGCGCGGCGACTGGGGGTGACAACGGCGGCGGCCACCATCATCGTGGATCGACTAACCGCTGTTGGTCATGTGACGAGAGAGCCGCACCCGACTGACCGCCGAGGCGTTCTTGTTGTTCCAGCCGAGGCGTCTGTCGCCCAGGCAATGGGACGTATTTTGCCTTTGATCATGGGAGTCGACCAGATTTTGGACGACTTCGCACCCGACGAACAGCAGGCAATCACTGAATACCTGCGTCGTGTGGTGCAGATGTATCGACAGCAGCTCAGCGAAGACCACTAACCGGAAACCCACCCGGTCTCACGCTCAACAACGATCCCTTCGAGTTCCAGCATGCCCAAAACAGACTGGACGGATGCGAGCGACATCCCTGCCCGCGCCGCAACGTCCGTGCTGGACCGTGGTGACCGTGTGCTGAGCGCATCCAGTACTCGAACGTGCGCCGCTGGCCTGTCGCCCCGCTCAAGCCGCCCCGGCTTACCCAAAGGCAAAGGTGCATCCGTCGCTTCAGTGAGCGTGGGACGTAGCGGGTTATGCGGTACTAATTCCGCCATTTCGTCCGTTGTGGTCACACAAACGGCGTCAAATTCACGAATCAGTCGGTGGCATCCAGCGGATGCGGCGCTGGTGATAGGCCCGGGCACCGCGCCCAATGGCCGCCCGAGCGCCGAAGCGTGCCCGGCAGTGTTCAAAGAACCCGACCGCCACCCGGCCTCCATCACGATTGTTGCCGCACTGGCTGCGGCGATCAGCCTGTTGCGTTGTAAAAATCTCCACTTTGTGGGCGGCTCGCCGCAGGGCAGCTCAGACAGGACGGCCCCGCGTTCAGTGATGCGGGTCAGCAGTGCGTCATGCCCGCTCGGGTAAAACCGGTCCACACCACCCGCCAAGAATGCCATTGTGAGGCCGCGACTGGCGAGGGCTGCGCGGTGCGCCATACCGTCAATGCCGTAGGCAGCGCCACTAACAATGGCGAAGCCTCGGTCAACAAGACCAGCCGAGGCTTCCATAGTGATCTGTTCCCCGTACCCGGTTGCCGCTCTAGCCCCGACGAGCGCAATGGAGTTGGGCAATGCCGCCAGCGCGTCGCCACTGCCGCGCAGCCATAGGGCGTGCGGGGTATGGAGCTGAAGGTCGTCGAACGATTTTGGCCAGAGCCCTGACCGCGGGGTGAGCAGCTGAGCTCCACAACGCACTGCTTCCTCGAAGGCCCGACTGAGCACCGTCACCGACTGCCGAGGACGCCAGCGAGCTAACGCTTTCGCGAGGTCCGTCTCATCCAGTGCGCGATCGGCAATGTATTCAACTCCTACATTCCGCAGCGCCGCGACAAACTGGCTCGCGGTGCGGGAGTTGTCGATGAACTCGAGAGCGCCTGCGGCCCCCAATGCGCTCACGGCGAGACCAGCGATGCGATCCCCCGGTTCAGCAATCGCCGTCCAGGCGGCACGGGCATAGTCGTCCCACATCTGGTCGGTGTCGCCGCTCTCGAGAACAACTGCACGAACCAGCCGCGCGGCCGACGTTTCTTTGATTCCGAATCGAGTCACGATGACATGGCCTTTCGTAAATAGAGGGCTCGCCCGATGTGTTCAGCGGTTGGAGACTGCGCGCCGTCGAGGTCGGCGAGAGTCCAGCCAACACGCAAGACCCGGTCGTAACCGCGCATTGTGATACCACCCCGCTCAAGGGCGCGGTCAATGGACGCGGTCACCCCGGGGCCTAATCGCATGGACGGCGAGCGCAACCAGGAACCAGTCACCTGCGAGTTCACCGTCCAGGCAGTGCCAGATAACCGCTCAGCGGCCGTATTTCGTGCTGCGATGACTCGAGTGCGGGCAAGCTGGGTAGTTAGCCGAGGGTTGCCCTCGGCAAAACGCAATTGCGCGGCGGTAACCCTCTGCACCCGGAGTTGGATGTCGATGCGGTCCAGCAGAGGCCCGGACAACCGTGCAAGGTAACGTCGGCGAGTGGTTGGGGAACACGCACACCGCGAGTCGCGGGGACCGTATTGGCCGCAGGGGCAGGGATTCGCAGCCATAACAAGTTGAAAAGAACCCGGAAACTGAGCCACCGCGTTGGCCCGGTGGATGGTGATGATTCCGGATTCGAGCGGTTGGCGGAGCGCGTCAAGCACCGACGTTGAAAACTCCGGTGCTTCATCCAAAAACAACACACCATGTGAGGCTCGCGCTGCGGCACCTGGTCGGATGAACGTGCTTCCACCGCCCACCAACGCCGCCGCGGTAGCCGTGTGGTGCGGCGCCTCTAACGGTGGGCGTATGGCCAAGGAACCGCCGACGGGAAGACCAGAAAGAGAACGAATGGAGGAGACTTCCAAAGATGCCGCTTGGGTGAGGTCGGGGAGCATGCCGGGCAACCGGTGAGCGAGCATGGTTTTACCGGAGCCGGGAGGTCCGAGGAGAAAAACGTGATGACCGCCCGCTGCTGCGACGAGCATGGCATCTACGGCATCCGCGTTGCCCACAATATCCGCCAGATCAGCGCTGTCAGAGCCAGGTTTTTCTGGGGCAACGGCGTGAATGGGCTCCACGGCTCGTGGCTCAAACGCGCCACCGTGCCAAATCGCGGCATCCCGCAACGACGGCACACCTATGACGGTGATTCCCGGCACGAGATTTGCCTCTTCGGCGTTTCCTGCGGGTACCATCACCGTGGTGAACCCAGCGAGGGATGCAGCGAGGACGGCAGGAAGTACGCCAGGAATAGGTCGCAGCCGCCCATCCAAACCTAGCTCGCCCAGATGCACCACTTTTTCGATAGAGGAGGCCCGGATGCTCCCGGTTGCGGCGAGCGCCGCCACCGCGATGGCTAGGTCAAACCCTGACCCATGTTTGGGAAGTGCCGCCGGCGAGAGGTTCACCGTGATTTTTCTGTTGGGTAGTTTGCAGCCGGAGTTTGTTGCGGCGGCTCGCACCCTGTCCTTGGCCTCGTTGAGTGCCGTATCGGGGAGTCCGATAAGAACAAAGGCCGGCAGGTTGCTGGAGAGATCTGCCTCGATTTCGACCATCGCGCCGCGAACGCCCACCAAGGCGACCGCGTGCGTGCGCCCTAACCCCATCGCTGTTGCCGAGTCATGAAACGTTTTTGAGATGATCGATTTGAACGGGTCCCCAATTGGGAACCACAATGCCGATCGCGTCGATACGGATGCGGTCGCAGTTCGCGCGATTCTCTGCGCACCACGCGGCGGCTAAGCGTCTGAGCCGGGCCAGTTTGCCCAAGGTGATCGCATCCAGTGGTGTGCCGAATGCGACACTGGAGCGAGTTTTGACTTCCACAAAAACTAGCTGGCCACCGTCTCGGGCGATGACGTCAATTTCGCCCAATCGGCATCGCCAGTTTCGACCAACACCGTCAAGCCCTTCCTCCTCCAGATGCGCTACCGCAAGCACTTCTCCGCGCCTGCCCAGTTCGTCTTTCGCCGCCATAATGACCTCCTCGTACGAGGATCCGGCCTGGAGCTACTGCGAGAGGCACCAACGGACGAGGTGGAGTGAAGACGCGCCACCTGCGCCGATGTGGAGGAGAGGTGTCCCGACTCCGAGTTAGGCCGTCCGCATCCGATCGAGGAACGCCACTACATCCAGTTCATCCTCGAACTGCTCCCCCACCGTCACGGCATCCCAGTACAGCCCGTCGGCGATGAGCATGGTCGCGCGAGCGAGGGCTGCATCGTGCAGGTCGTTGAATAGCAGTTGAAAATACTGCCGACGCATGGTGCGCACTAATGATTGCGCGCGTTCGTTGCGGGTGACGAGATGACCAACGGCGAGTGTGGCTCTATCCAGCGGAGAGTTAATGTACTCCGCAAGGGAAACGTAATAGGCAGCAGCACCGTGCGGGGCGGAGCGCATGCGGTCATACTCGGCAACGAGGAGCTCCTCTAGGCGATCAAGCAGCGCACCTTCGAGCACTTTGCGCGAGGCGAAGTGATAGAGCAACCCTCCCTTGGTGACTCCGGCGCGTTTGGCGACTTCGTCGAGGGTGGCGCTTGTGCCTCCGGTTTCGACGAGAAGTTCTTGAAAGGCGTCGAGGAGTGCCCCTCGGGCACTATCGCGGTGTTGCGCCATCGCTGTGCTCCTCGTTCTATCAGGGTGCTTGTCTTTACTGTACTCGAAGGTATAGTATATATTTTCTGCACCCGCTGGTACAGCATCCCCGCCCGTGTCGACTCCGGGCCCCTTCCGTGAAGAAAAAGTATGCCGAACTCTGCACCCCACTCCCCCGACACTGAGGTGACCCTGACCGCGTCCGCCGCGCACGCCCCTGGCTCTGCATCAGATCACCCGACAGCGCCGTGGCGCCGGTGGTTTGCTCTGGCCTTGCTGATGCTGCCGGTGCTGTTGATCTCGGTCGACAACACCGTGCTGAGTTTCGCTCTGCCGGCTATCAGCCGCGACCTACAACCCAGCGGTACAACGCTGTTGTGGATTGTCGACATTTATCCGCTGGTTCTCGCGGGACTACTGGTTGCCATGGGCACCCTGGGTGACCGCATCGGGCGCCGGCGCCTTCTGCTTGCCGGCTCAACCGGATTCGCCGTGGTCTCAGTCGCAGCCGCTTTCGCCCCCACCGCGGAACTATTGATTGTCGCCCGCGGTGTGCTGGGATTCTTTGGCGCCATGCTGATGCCATCCACCATGTCATTGCTGCGTAGCATTTTCACTGACTCCCGTCAGCGCACCCTCGCCATCGCGATCTGGGCGGGCGGGTTCGCCGCCGGCTCCAGCCTCGGACCCATCGTGGGCGGAGTGCTCCTTCAGCATTTCCCCTGGGGCTCGGTATTTCTTATCGCTGTCCCCATTTTGGTTCCGCTGCTCATTCTGGCTCCCGCGTTTATCCCTGAATCCAAGGATCCCGCCCCTGGACGCATCGACGGCATAAGCATTGCGCTGTCACTGTTGGCGCTAGCGCCCTTTGTGTACGGCATCAAAGCGCTCGCTCACGATGGAGTCACGGCTATTGGTGTGGCCACCCTGCTTGGCGGGGTTGTCTTCGCCGTCTTGTTTGTGCGCCGACAGTCGCGTATTCGCAACCCGCTGCTCGACCTGGCGTTGTTCACAAACGCGCCGTTC
>DASYMY010000036.1:0-3549 GCA_036008825.1 Glaciihabitans sp. | reverse complement strand
GAGCGGTGGACTTCTCCCGCCTCCTCGACATCGAACCAACGGAAGGGAACAGCAGTTTTCTTCCCTTCGGAGTGACCGGAATCTTGTTCGCCCTCCCGTTCGCCATCTGGTTCTTTCTCGGCATTGAGGAGCTTCCGCTGGCAGCCGAAGAGGCAACAAACCCGAGCAAAGACATTCCGAAAGCCAGCGTGTGGGGAGTAGTAACCCTCGCCTTCTTCGCGCTCCTGGTGCTCTTCCTCAACCCGGGAGTCACCGGTTCGGCTGCGCTAACCGTTTCCCCCGGGGCGGATGAGCCCATCCTCGTGGGGTTCCGTGCTTTTTTGCCCGACAGTGTTGCCGCCATCATTTCAGCGTTTGCTCTGATCGGATTGCTCGCGTCGTTGCAGGGAATCATGTACGCCTACGGGCGCAACATGTACTCACTGTCCCGCGCCGGCTACTACCCGAAGTTTTTGTCGCTAACCGGCAAACGTCACTCGACCCCGTGGGTTGCACTTGTTGTTGGCGGTGTGATCGGCTTCGTTATTTTGCTCGCCGTCAACATTGTGGGAACCCTGGTGCCCGCGGTTGCTCCAGCGGTGAACGGCATCATCCTCTTCATCGCGGTGTTCGGCGCAGTGGTCTCCTATCTGATGCAGATGGTGTCGTTCATTATTTTGAGAAGGAAGTTTCCGAACGCAAAACGCCCCTACCTCAGCCCCACGGGTATTCCTGGCGCTGTTGTGGCCGGCGCGATCGCCTTTCTTGCGTTTATTGGCATCCTCCTCGCCCCCGACTTCCGTCTCGCGGTGATCACCTTTGTTGTCATCTTTGTTGTGGGCATTGTGCTTTTCGCCCTGGTCGGGCGGCACCAGCTCGTCCTCTCGCCCGAGGAGGAGTACGCCCTCAGCGGCGGACTCCACGGCGACCCCGCCGCAGAAGGGTATGACGCGATGGAGAAAGACATGTTCGACTCCACTCGCTAACCTTCCGCGCTCGCACTACAGCGCTCCCTGAAGCGGGGTTCGGCACCACCAAGACGGTGCTGAGCCCCGCTCTGGCCTGTGCGGCGTGTCGCGAGGCACTTGAGCCGCAACCGCGACCGACAATAAGCAGAACACGCCACGAAAGGCATTCTGTGGGCATCATTTCGCGCTTCCTCCGGCCATCCGCCGAACGAGCTCGCGTGAGCGCTAGTCGTCCCAAATCGCCACTCACCACCCCACCGGTGCCACCGGAACCGGTGATCGCCACTCTCCCGGTCAGTGGCAAAATTACCCCCGCAACTGCCACCCGCCCCGCGCCTGTCACCCCCTCGCGAGCGCCGTCGCCCACGACCGCAATGCCGGATGAGACGATCACTCGGTTGATCTACGATCTGGTGCGCGAGCGGCTGCTTAACAGTGTTGGCCCCACAGGTTCGTTCGCGGTAACGGTGCGCACCGGCACAACCGATGACTCCCTGTTCACACAGGCGTTCGCAGAGTCCTTGGCTCGTGACATTACCGCCACCTTGCAACAACCGGCGGCGCCCGCCCACCCGCAGCCGGTTCATCCGGAACGCCTGAGTGGCTGATACCCCGGCCCCGCCAGCATCACCCGTTCGTCCCCGCCGCACTCCACGGCGCACCCGACGAAAAAACCGAGCGGTGCGCACCACGATCCCAGCCGTCCTTGCCCTCCTTTTAGCCAGCGTTGTGGGCTTTTTGGTTTACGCCAGCATGGTCTATACGGCTGAACCAGCAGCTCTGGCCGAGGTCACCTCCAACACCCGCATTACTGTCACCGAGACACACGACACGGTCACCCTCACCCCAGCCGCCGGGGCAACTGGCGACGGAATTGTCTTTTTCGCGGGCGCGAAAGTTGATCCGGCCGCTTACGCGCCTACTTTCACCGAGCTGGTCGAGGCAGGGGTCACCGTGGTGATTGTTCGCCCCATCCTTGGTTTCGCCATCATGGAGTTTCGCCCTCTGGCGACCTTCACCGCCGCAGCACCCGGCGTTACCAATTGGATGGTGGGTGGCCACTCTCTGGGCGGCGTTCGCGCCTGCCAGTACGCTGCCGACGCGAGCACCAACCCCGATCCTGACCCCGCCATCACTGGCGTCATCCTCTTCGGCTCCTACTGCGCAACAGACATTTCCGAGGCGGATGTCCCTGTGCTCAGCCTTGCCGGAAGTGCCGACGGGCTCAGCACACCCAACAAGATTGCGGACGCAGCGTCTCTGGTGCCTGCAGATGCCACCTTTGTGGAGATTGAAGGCGCCAACCACGCCAGTTTTGGTGCGTATGGGGCACAACGCGGAGATGGAGTTGCTACCGCAACCGACGAGAGCGTTCGCAGCGCCATCAGCGCAGCAATCCTCGGCTTCGAGATCAGCACGGTCTCGGGCTAAACACCTCGCCCTATTTGGTGCCGCTCACCGCCATGGCACCGCCGAGTCCGATCATTGCGACTCCTCCACCAATGCCCATCGATTCCATCCGCCGCGGCGACCGAGCAAACCAGGTGCGGGCCGCACTGGCGCTCAGCGCCCACACGCTGTCGCTGAGTACAGCGAGGCCGGCAAAAACAAAGCCAAGAAGCGCGAGTTGGAGGGGAACGTTTCCGACGCTGACGGTCACAAATTGGGGCAGGACCGCGATAAAAAACACAATCGACTTGGGGTTAGTGGCTCCAACCACTGCGCCTTCGCTGAGAGACCGCCATTTGCTGACGCGGGCCGTTTGCACCACCGCGGTGGAGTGGGTGCGGTGGCGGATGGCTTGCACACCGAGGTAGATCAGAAAGAGGGCGCCCGCTATTTTGACGGCGGTGAACAGCACAATGGAACTCTCGATGAGCACCCCGAGTCCCAGTGCGATGGCGATGATTTGCACAACAAAACCTAAGGCGTTGCCCACAACGCTCAGTAGCGCCCCAACCCGGCCGAGGGACAGTGCTCGTCCAATCACAAACAACACGCTGGGGCCCGGGATCACCACAAAAAGAATCGACGTGAGGGTGAACGCGAGGAGGGTTGCTGGCGGAATCATGGGGAGAGGTTATCGCGCACCGCCGCGTTCAGCGAGGGATCGCCGAATGCGCTTTAGGCTGGAGAGACATCACTCAGTAGTCGAAGGAGACCCCATGAGCACCATTGATCCCGACGCGCAGGTTCCCGCGGACAGCAGCGACGCTCAGGCCGCGCATCCGAACGAGCAGGAAGGCGATGTTCTTGACCCAGGATCAACGGCCACCGGCTCCCCCACAACCGGAGGAACCACCGAAGCCGATGTCACCGACGGCCGGGACCAGTAACCCGTCCTAGAAATACGACGAGTGTGAAATAACTCGTGGCTGTGGGTCGTTGTCCCTCGAGTAACCCTCGAAAGGACACCATGCCCACCATCGGCTCATCCGACCTCACCATTTTTCCCCTTGCCCTCGGTGGTAACACCTTCGGGTGGACGTCCGATGAGGCAACGTCCTTTGAGGTTCTCGACGCGTTCACCGCGGCGGGCGGCAACCTGATTGATACTGCCGACGGGTATTCGTCGTGGGTTGACGGTAACTCCGGTGGAGAG
>DASYMY010000035.1:0-5819 GCA_036008825.1 Glaciihabitans sp. | reverse complement strand
TTATCGGTGCCCGAAATTTTGGGGCCGAGCATCCCTTTGATACGACGGCCGCCGTAATAGGTTTCCGAGAGCTGCTGCGAGAGCGCGTAGAAATCACGCTCCTCGGCTTCCGGCAGGTCATAGATGGGGCGAAGGTTCGAGATGCCGTGGCTCATAATCTCCCAGTCCCGGTCGAACATCGCGTCGCGCACCTCGGGAATGTCTTCCAGAACCGACAGACTCAGCGACACCGTCGACGGGATCTCAAACTGGTCGACCGCGCGCAGCATCCGCCAGAACCCGGCACGGTTTCCCGCATCGCGGTGCATGTAGTGCTGCATATCGGGTGCGAGGGTTCGCCCCTGCGGGCTGCCCCCACCCGGCGGAATGAAGTCGTAGTGTTCGACGTTGGGTGCGTGCCAGACGGCAACCGTTTTGCCTTCCGGCCAGGTCACCTTCGGCCTTGTTGACATGGCCTCGTAGACCAGGCGGTCGTTGTTCTGAATGGTCATTGTGGGCAGCTCAGCTGGCGGTCGCCGCGGTGCGGGCCTCGGCCAGGCTCGCGAAACGCTCCACCATCCACTCTTTGGAGACCACGTCGCCAAAGCGGTCCTGCATGTCCCACAGCGACACTTCTCCGGACAGGGTACGGAAGTCGTCGCAGCACTCCTCCACAATGCTGATGTGGAAGTTGCGGTACGCAGCGTCCACCACGGTGGCCCGCACACAGCCGCTGGTTGAGGTGCCGGCCATCACCACTTCGTCAACACCGAGTTCGGCGAGCACGTTCTCCAGTTCCGTTTTGTAGAACCCAGATGCCACCGTCTTTTCCACAATGATGTCGCCGGGCTGAGCGGGCACGGCGGAGCTGATTTCCGTCCACGGGTTTCCGCGCTCGCAGCGCTCGGTGAGGCTGGAGCGCACGCGCTGCGCCAGCATCCGCTGATCCAAGGAGTCCAAAATCATGACCAGGTAAATGACGGGAACACCGGCGGCGCGCGCCGCCTGCAGCAGATCGTTGGTGTGCGCCAAAGCCACAGGGGTCGACGGCCCAACGTGCTCGTGCTCAGTGAACGCACGCTGAAAATCGACTACAACAACCGCCGGCGTAGTACCGGGGCCCACCTTGGTGCGGTTCGCCCGCAGTTCCCGAATGGTGGCAACTTCTGTGTTCCAGTCGATCGTCATGCTGTACTCCTCAAGTGGTCGTGGTGCTTAGGTGTTCGTGGTGCCTACGTGTTCGTGGTGCCTAAAGATGCGAATTACAGTTGCGGATGCCTCAACCGCGCGAGCTGATCGCCCGCCCGGGACGCCGTGGCGAGTCTCAAGACGACGGCGAGTACCAGCTCGGCGCTGAGGTCGGGGGTGGCTGTGTGGGTGTCGGCCAGAATGTCGTCCAGCAGAGCAGCTTTTTCCTCGTAGTCGAAGGGGCTGAGGTCGGCGTCGCCCAGCGGGTGTGCCACCTCGCTGACAATCTGGCGTCCATCGGCGACCGTGACGGTGACGCGGGCGGGACGGTGGGTGGGGCTCGGCAATTCGAAGTCGCTGAGGTCGGTGACGGTAACTCGGGAGGCCAACTCCAGCAACGCCTTCGAGTGCTCCGGGTCGGCGCGGTGTTGGTTGACGTCGCCGTGGGTCAGCGCGCTGGAGACCGCAAAGGGAACCGAGAAGTAGGCACCGTGCCTGCTGTCCCAACTGGTGTCAGCCAGGGCAACCCCGGCGGCGACGGTTTCAACCGTGATCGCGGTGATGTCGCTGACCTCGGCGTCGAGGCTGGCCAGCTCGTCGCGGGCAAGCAGGGAGGCGTCGGCGGGGCCGTGCGTGTACGCGCAGGCAGAGTGCCGCTTGAAATAGCCGTGTTCAATCAGGGTGGCGGTGCCAAGCCCCGTCAGCAGAACCTCGGTGTCGACAACGCCGAGGTTGCCTCCAAAGCCGGGCAGGGTTCCGCGAACGGATTCGCTCGGGTGCGCGAGAGCAAACCGGGCAGCGGCAAGGCCTGCACTGTTGCCTGCCCCGATCCACTGGTCACGAACGCTGCTGCCAGCCCGCACGGTTCCCCAATTGGTTGACAGAGGCAGGGCGCAGCCGGTGTCGATGGCGAGGCTGATGCCCGCGGCGTCCAGGCCAAGGAGTAGGGCGCAGCCGGCGGCAGCTCCTGGTACCCCAAATGTTCCGTGGGTGTGCACCCCGGCGGCGAAGGTGGTGGCGCGGCCAAATCGGGCGCCAATTTCGTAGGCGACGGCCAGAGCGGTCAGGGTGTCGCGTCCGGACGCGCCCACCTTCTCGGCCAGTGCCAGTACGGCGAAAAACGATTGTGAGGCCGGATGCCCCTTGGTGAGCCGGTTTCCCTCGTCCCGCTCGAGCGCAACGGAGGCCACCCCGTTCAGCCATGCGGCTGTTTCGGCAGTCGCACTGCCCCCACCAAAGAGGGTGGCGGAGCCGGGCTCAACCTGCCAGGCCGTGATCAGCGCTTGGTGCTCGACGGTGTTAGCGCCGGCGAGCGCAACGGCAAGCAAATTGGCCAGAACATCGTCGAGGGCGGTGCGGGCAGCGGGGGAGAGGTCTTCGAGGCTGAACGAGTGAGCCCACGATCCCAGCTCGGTGAGAGCTTCGGCGTGCACTCGGGTGTCGGTGACGCTGATGGGTGCGCTGAACATTGGAGGCTCAGACCCCCAGGTAGGCGGACTGAACCCGCTCGTCTGCGGCCAACTCGGTGCCGGTTCCTTCGAGAACCACCGACCCGGATTCGAGCACGTAGGCGCGGTCGGCGAGATCCAGTACCTGACCGGCGTTTTGTTCCACCAGGAGAATGCTCACCCCACGGTCGCGAATGGCATTAATGGCGTGGAACACATCCCAGGTGAGCTTGGGGGAGAGCCCGGTGGATGGCTCGTCCAACATCAGCAGGCGGGGGGCGCCCATCAGGGCGCGGGCGATAGCGAGCATCTGCTGCTGACCACCAGACATGGTTTCAGCCAGCTGGGTGCGGCGCTCCCTCAGGATCGGAAAGAGGTCGAGGATCTCGTTCTCGCTGAATCCGGTGCGGTTGGAGCGCCCCCAGGTTCCCATCTGCAGGTTCTCTTCCACCGTGAGGGCACCGAAGAGGGCGCGATGCTCGGGAACCAGCATCAGCCCGCGGCGGGCCAAATCGAAGGAGCGACCGGTAACAACGGGTTTGCCGTCGTAGTGGATGGTTCCCCCGAACTGTTTCACCTCGCCAACAATGGTTTTGAGTGTGGTCGACTTGCCTGCACCGTTGGCGCCAACAATGGCAACAATTTCACCGGGGGCAACGGTGAGCGAGAGGTCGTGCACAATCTCGAGCCCGTGGTATCCGCTTCGAACATTGCTGAGCTCAAGCATTGCTGTACTCCTTGCCGAGGTAGGCCTCAATGACGTGCGGGTTGCTGAGAACGGTGTCGACTTCGCCGGTGGCCAGCACGGCGCCCTGGTCCATCATCACCACGCTGTCGCTGAGGCGGCGCACGGCCGCCATGATGTGCTCGATGAAGATCATGGTGACCCCTTCATTGGTGCGGAGGCTCTCGAGAAGCTCCAGCACTGGGGTGCGCTCGGAGGGCACAAGGCCAGCGAGTACTTCGTCGAGCAGCAGGATGCGGGGTCGCATGGCTAGCGCGCGTGCTAGCTCAAGGCGCTTCTGCACTGCGGCGGGCAGCTGACCGGATTCGTGGTGAGCCCACTCGGTCAGCCCGGTTTTGGTGATCGCCTCAATGGCGTCGGCGCGAGCGGAGCGTTCACTGGATCCCGACCGGCTCATTACAGCGATGGACACGTTCTCCAGCACCGTCATGGTGTGGAAGGGACGCATCAGCTGGAAGGTGCGCACCATACCGAGCTTCGCCAATTTATGGGTCGCAACTCCTGTGACATCCACCCCCTCCAAGGTGACCGTGCCGGTATCCGGAGCAAACGCACCCATGATGCAATTGAAAAGGGTCGTTTTGCCGGCACCGTTGGCGCCAATGATGCCGAGGATTTGTCCTTCGTCAACCGTGATGTCGACCTCGCGGAGGGCTTTTAGGCCGCGGAAGGATTTGCTGAGGCCACGTACTTCGAGCAGGCTCATTTCTTTTTCCTCCAGTTGCGGATGCTGCCGTAGATGCCCTTGGGCAGCAGGATGACGAAGGCGATCAGGATGACGGCGTAGAGCACCAGGTCCAGTCCGCCGTGGCCGGCGAGGAACGAGAGTTGCTCCGGTGGGTTGCGCAGGAACGCGGCAACCAGATCAGACAGCGGGGCCATCACAATGGCGCCAACAATGGGTCCGAAGATGGTGCCGGCGCCGCCCACCACGGTGGTGATGATGGCGTTGTTTGACACGTGGGCCCCAAAGGCGAGGTCGGGGTCGAGGAACATATAGTACTGCAGGTACAGCACGCCAGCTGAGGCAGTGATGGCGGCCGACAGCGCAACGGCGGTCAGTTTGTAGCGCAGCACGTTGATACCAAGCGCTGAGGCGGCCATGTCGTTGTCGCGGACGGCGAGGGTGAACTTTCCGGTGCGGCTACGCAGGAAGAGGATGCTGGTAAGCAACGCGATTCCCACCATGGCAAGACCGATGAAGTAGTAGTTGGGGCTGCCTGCGTCGAACTGGAACATGACCCACGACGACTCGCTGATCACGGGAACCGTGAAGCCAACCGTGCGGTTCAGCGCATCGTTTCCGCTGACAAAGAGGCGCAGCATTTCGGCGAAAGCGAAGGTCGACATGGCGTAGTAGGCGCCTTCGAGTTTGTAGCGGAACGCTAGGAAGCTGATCCCCACCGCGGCGATCACGGCGACAATCATGCCAAGCACCATGCCGATCCACGGGCTGACCCCAAACTCGATCAGCAGAAAGGCGGAGGTGTAACCGCCGATGCCGAAGTAGGCGGCGTGGCCAAAGGAGAACATACCGCCGAAGCCGCTCATAATGTTCCAGCCGATGCCCATCAGCGCGAAGATCAGCACCCGCATGGCGACGGCCATCTCTGCCGGCGGAAGCATAAACGGCAGCGCTGCGCCGGCCAGAAGGATGACGCCGAGAATGACGTACTCGGCGGGGAACGGGCGGCGGGGGTTCACCTCCAAAAATGGGGTGGCAAGCGAAACTTCCGAAGCGGATGTCTGCGCCCGACGGCTAGCTGTTGAGACACTCATGATGCCCTCCCAAAAACGCCCTTGGGCTTGACGAACAGAACTACAACAAAGACCACAAACACGGCCAGCAGCGGGCTTTGTCCAGGGAAGATCAGGGCACCGAGTTGTTCGGTGAGCCCCACCACCAGGCCGCCGACGAGAGCGCCTGGCACGTTGCCCATCCCGCCGAGCACCACAACCACAAACGCGGTGAGGTTGAAGATGGCACCGGCAGTGGGCTGGATGGTGGAGAAGGGGGCAATCAGTGTTCCCGCGGCTCCCGCTGCTGCTGCGCCAATAGCGAAGGTGAGAATGTAGATGCCCTTGATGTTGATTCCCACCAAGCGGGCGCCCTCCGGGTTTGCGGCGACGGCACGAATGGCAGTGCCGATGGAGGTCTTTTTGAGGAGCAGCCAGAGGGCCGCGACCAGAACGAGGGAGCCGATAAAGGCGTAGATACGGGAGAGCTCAACGGTGGCGCCGAAGATGGGAACACCCTGGTTGCCGGGAAGCTGTACCGACAGCGGGTTGGGTCCGAAGATCAGCAGTAGCGAGTTTTCGATGGCCAGCGCCAACCCGATGGTGATCAGCAGTTGAGTGTGGATGGGGGCCCGCATCACGGGGTTCAGCAAAACGGCCTGCACCAGGGCGCCGAGAGCCAACATCACCGGCACGGTTACCAGCAGCGCCAGGTAGGGGTG
>DASYMY010000034.1:0-2066 GCA_036008825.1 Glaciihabitans sp. | reverse complement strand
CCACCCCAGCCCATCCACGCTGGTCAGCCGACTGAAAAGCACGTCGCCCAGCGCTGTGACACCGCCCGGATAGAGCTGTGATCTCACCCAGCCGTTCAGCGCCCACCCGGCGGCCGACCCGCTGACCAGCACGCTGGCCATGACGGCAATGTCCCGCTTCTTCGCCCAGCTCCGCCACAGAACGGCGACCAGAAGACCCGCATGCACCATCACGATGATCGTGCCCCGGGCGTGCACGCAGTAGCTGTAGGCGGCCACCGCACTCGCCGCCACGCCATACCCCAACCGCCCACTGGTGAGCCACGAATGAACGAGCAGGAGCCAGCCGAGGACGACCACCGGCAGTATGGCCTCAGTCAAAGCGAGTTCGCCGTAGTAGATGCCCGAGGGCAGGAGCGCGGTCACGGTCGCGAGGACGTAGGCCTGCGTGCGCGGCAGGCTCAAGCGGCGCAGCGCAACGTATGCCAGCACCAACAGCGATGCGCCGACCAGCGAATTAATCGCGATGACGAGACGGTAAACGGTCGCCGGGTCCTCACTCAACCAGAACGCAGGAGAGATCAGGACCGGGTAGCCCCCCTGGTAGAGCCCGTGCGGCCCGGATAGGTCGCCGCCCGCCCCTCCGGCGAGCAGCCGTGCGGCCAGCAGATAACCCGCCTCATCCGGAAGGTAAAAGGGAGACGCGCGGTGTGCGGCGAATCCCAGGCGGATTCCCACTTGGAGAATCCAGCCGCCGAAAAGCAATAGAGGCCATAGACGGACTCGGAGAAGATTTCGTTCAGCCTCGAACTCCGTGCGCTCGCTCGATCTGGTGGCCCCAAGGGATCCCATTACATCTCCGCCGTCGTAAACCAGAATTGGCAAACTTACCGAAACATTCCCTTTAAATGCTACGATTTGCGACACGGAAAGCGTGCGAGCACCAAGTCCTGACCGAGCGACAAAATCAGACCGTCAGCACAGGTGAAGTGCTGTTGCGTTCAACCGGTGCCGCCAGCTCCACCTCCACCACCACCGGCGGCAGCCGCGGAGGAGGTGACGGGAGAGGTTTGGTTTTCTAGTCGCTGGCCCTGCTGCGCGTCGCTGTCGCTCTTGTTGGTATTGGCGATTTTGATTCGGTTATTGAGGACTAGCCGTTCCTGAAGATGGCTAACGTTGAAATTACGGCCGTTCAACCGACTATTGCGGCGTCCGCAGCAACCATCGCGTGACATCGTGTTTTGAGCTGCGGCCACGACGACTGCGGCGCCGACCGGGGTAGCAGCGCCCACGGCGAGAGCAACACCTCCGCCGAAAACCAAGCCGGACATGGCAATCGACATGCTCTTCGGAAACCCCATCGAACGTACCTCCTTGGAGAAATCGAGATAAAAAGACCGGAATCGGATTTCTGCGACACGTTCACACCTCGTGGCGACACTTAGTCGCAACAACGAACAATGGATACGTTACGGGGCTCACTGTCCCTGACTTTATGCCGCATGATCCGCTAACGTCGTCCCCTCGACCAACTCCGACGAAACTGCGGGATGTGAGACTTGGCGTGGAGCCGACACTGTCGACGGAGGTGCTTTAATCAAGACTAATTCGCGGCAATATTACACCGTTCTGCGCAATTCAACGCATAGATATTGATTTGCGGCAGCCACCGCAAATAGACTGGTTCGGTCGCGCGTGGCGGCCGTGCCGCAGTGCCAGGAGGGCAGGTCCGGCAACAAGGCAGATCATGCGGCAAGGAAGTCCTCAATCTTGAGGCGCCCACGGCAACGCCGGCCGTAGATGAGACAAAGGTCCCGCACCACCCGGTGCGGGACCCCATTGCCGACAACACCCATGCGGGTGCAGTCGGATTAGTTGCAGTTAGTCGTAGCCGTAGTGTTCGCGGTGTAATTGCTATTCGCTTCACTGTCGACAGGACAGTTCGCCTGCTCGTTCTCCTGCTTGTTCCACTGCTTGTTCCACTGGTCGTTCTTCTGCTTCGCCTTCTGCTTCTGGTCCTGCTTCTGGTCCTGGTCGTTCTTCGCCTTGTTCTTCTGGTCCTGCTTCTGGTCCTGGTCGTTCTTCGC
>DASYMY010000033.1:0-4816 GCA_036008825.1 Glaciihabitans sp. | reverse complement strand
GTCGGACACGTTGCTGCTACCAAAATCGCCTCCGTTGTGCGCGCCAAACCGGCCGCGATTCTGGGATTAGCCACCGGGTCCTCGCCCACTGCCATTTACGCGGCCCTGGCCTCACAGGTAACGTCGGGGGAGCTCGACTTCTCCGCAACCTCCGGGTTCGCCCTCGACGAATATGTCGGAATCCCCCTCGAGCACCCTGAAAGCTACGCTTCCGTTATCGCGCGCGACATAGTGGGGCCGCTCGGTATGGATCCCTCGAAAGTGCGCGTGCCAGACGGCCGTGCCGCAGATATTCAGGCAGCCGCGGCCGAGTATGACGCCGCTATTGCCGCGGCCGGGGGAATCGACATTCAGATTCTTGGAATTGGCGCGAACGGACATATCGGCTTCAACGAACCAACCTCCTCGTTCGCCTCGCGCACCCGCATCAAAACGCTCGCCCCGCGCACGCGGGAAGACAATGCGCGGTTCTTTGACAATCCGGCCGCCGTCCCCACGCACTGCCTCACCCAGGGACTCGGCACAATCCTTGAGGCGCACGAAGTTGTACTCGTTGCGCAGGGTGCCGCCAAGGCGCACGCTGTTGCGCAAATGATCGAGGGTCCGCTCACCAGCATGCTCCCGGGCAGCGCCCTGCAATTGCACCCTCACGCAACGGTCATCATCGACGAAGAAGCCGCGTCTAACCTGACCCTGGCCGACTACTACCGCTACACCTACGCCAACAAACCGGCCTGGCAGCGTTTCGTGTAACACCACTCAAGCCCAACTGTGGCCAGCGGTGGGACGAAAGTCCCTGGCTTGCTCGCACACACAGAGCGACCCTACGAAGAGGTCCCTCTGTCCGGTCGGCGGGATCACCGGAGGTGTCTTATGGCGAACAACACCTGGTTGCCACAGCGGTCACGCTATATGGCAGCACTCGCGCTACTGCTTGCCCTCACCACGTCCGGCTGTACGGGAGTTCTGAACAGCCCACCACCTACCGTGAGCTCTCAGCCGACCGCCACGGCTCCCACCGCATCGCCCACCGCAACTCGCACAGCGGCGCCAACCAGCGTCGCTGCGCCCACCCCATCACCTCGCACCTCCGGAATGCCGATGGCGGATGCCACTCCCACCCGAGATCGCTGCACCACTGAATGGGACACGGGCCTGGAGGCGAATCCGGTGATGACCAGCTCGCCCATCGTTAACGTGCGATCGGGCAGCCACGCCTGCTTCGAGCGGCTGGTTGTTGACGTGCAAGGAACCCCACCCGGCTACAACGTGCAGTACGTGGCCGAAGTGGTGCGTGACGGCAGCGGTGAACGTGTGCCGTTACGCGGCGAAGCGTTTCTGCAGTTCATTGTGCTCGCGCCCGCCTACAACGTCGAAACCGGGGAGCCGATCTACGCCCCGTCCGACGACCGCGAGGTGGTGGACGTCTCGGGGTCCTCCGTCATCCGCCAAGTTGCTTACGCCGGAAGCTTTGAGGGACAAACAACCTTTGGTGTGGGAATCGAATCGGCGCTTCCATTTCGAGTCTTCACTCTGACCGGGCCAGGTGACCGCTCCCGTGTGGTGCTCGACGTCGCGCGCGGCGAGTGAGGTGTCGGGTGTGAACGCAGAAACAGCTCCGACCCGGCGAGGGCGGAGCTGTTTCGGTGGTGGGCTAACGAAAAGAGTTAGCGCGCCAGTGCGGGGTAGTCGGTGTATCCCTCGGCGCCGGGGCCGTAGAAGGTTGCCGGGTTGGGCTCGTTGAGCTCCAGGTCTTCCTCCCAGCGACGCACCAGGTCAGGGTTGGCAATGGCGGGTCGTCCAACAGCAACCGCATCAGCGAAGTCATCCGCAATAAATTCGATTGCTTCGTCCCGGGTGGTGATTACGCCAAAACCGCTGTTGGCGATGAAGGGGCCGCCGAAGATGGTTCGCAACTGCTGCACAAATTCGCCAGCCGGTTCGGCGTGCAAAACGCTGATGTATGCGAGTCCGAGGGGCGCAATGCCGCTGAGCAATGCGGTGTAGGTCGCGAGGGTCTCGGCCGGGTCGGTCTCGAGAGCGTCCTGAATGTTGTGGCTGGGGGAGATGCGCACACCTACTCGGTCAGCGCCAACTTCAGCGGCGACGGCGGTGAGAACTTCGATGCCCAAGCGGGCGCGGTTCTCGGGGGATCCGCCGTAGTTGTCGTCGCGCACGTTGGAGGCGGGCGAGAGGAACTCGTGCAGCAGGTATCCGTTTGCGGAGTGAATTTCGACCCCGTCGAAGCCGGCGTTGATGGCGTTGCGTGAGGCGCGAACGAGCTCCTCAATAACGGCGGGAATCTCGTCGGCAGTGATGGCGTGCGGTGTGGGGAAGGGGACCTTGCCCGCCGCTGTGCGCATTTCGCCGTTGATGGCGATAGCGCTGGGGGCAACGGGAAGTCGTCCACCCGTGACATCGGGGTGAGTAACGCGGCCGCCGTGCATAATCTGCGCAACGATGCGTCCGCCGGCTGCGTGCACGGAGTCGGTGACACGGCGCCATCCGGCGAGCTGCTCGTCGGTGACCAGACCGGGCTGGCCAACAAATGCTTGTGACTCGAAGCTGGTGTAGATGCCCTCAGAAACGATTAGGCCAATGCTGGCGCGCTGGGTGTAGTGCTCCACCATCAGATCGTTCGGAATTCCCGAGTCTCCAGCACGCACGCGGGTGAGCGGGGCCATAACAACACGGTTGGGAAGGGCGAGGGCACCAAGAGTGACCGGAGTAAACAGAGGCACAGTACTTCTTTCGTTGAACCATGTCGCCGCAGATCTCACACGGCAACAAGCGGATGGATGTCGCGTTGCCACGGTGCATCGCGTGAGAGGGAACCGGCACCGGGTCGTTGGTATTCCGCAATGGAGCAAATCCACGGCGGAACACGCACAAGGACACGGCCCGTCCCGCGTCGAAATAGTCACTGTGGCCCCTAGGCTTTTCGTATGGCAGACGACCACGCGCGCAGTGGCGAGCCCCCCGTAAGTGACGCCACCTCGGAACTGTTCGACGATGACGACATCGCCGCGGCGCTCGCCGAACAGTTCGCAAAAATAACCGGTGTCCCCTCGGGAACATCCACCCTGGAGCCCGGCGCACCTCCGGTTACGTCGTCGGTTTCATCGCGGCCGTCCGGTTACACCGCGGCCCCGGCATCACCGCCGCCCTTTGTACCGCCACCATTGGTGGAGCCGCCCGCTCTGCCGGCAGCTCCCCTCGCTCCTCTAGTACCCACGTCGGTTCGAACCGCGCAGGTCAGCGGAATTGTGCCCGTCACCCGCACCCCACCGCCGGCCGTTCAGGCCCCCACCAGTGCCGCCACGCCCGAACAGGCTGGGCCAGAACAAGCCGCGCCAGCCCCCGCGGAGCCGACCTCCACCGAGCACGACCAGACCGAGCAACCCTCCGCGGTCTCAGCGCAGCCCGCGCCCACTTCACCCGCCATCACAGCCGTCACCCGCGCCGAACCCACTCTGTCCACCGCCATGCGGTCGCGGGTCGCATTTGATGCCCTGGTCACCGGAGCTCCCGACGATGCCCACGACGACCTCGGACCTGCGGAGCCTGAGCCCACATCCAATTCTTCAGTGGCGGATGCCCCACCGCAGCGGCTGTCCCGCCGCCAACGCAAACAGCAGGCGCGACTGGATAACGCCCGGGATTTCGACGACCTTTTCGGCTCGGCACACCCCGGTACCGCGTCCAGCACCGTGATCCCGGCCGGCTCGGCATCCGAGACAGCCATCCCCTGGAATCTTCCCCTTGAGAGCGCCGGCATTGATGCCCGTCCGCTGCCGGTGTTTCCCCCGGAACCGTTTGGGGCAGAACCCACCCCACTTGAGCACCGTGCTGGGCAAGCCACCCGGATGTTCTGGCTGTGGTTCGCCGCCAACTCCTCGCTGGTCAGTGTCGCATTTGGCGCCGTGGTGTTCTCCCTCGGCATGAGTTTGCGCCAATCCATGGTTGCGGTCCTCGCGGGCGTTGCCCTGTCTTTTGTGCCCATCGCCGTGGGAACAGTGGCCGGCAAACGCACCGGAGCACCGGCCATGATCGCCTCCCGCGCCACATTTGGGCTTGCGGGTAACCTTCTGCCCGCCACGCTCTCGCTGATTAGTCGACTGTTCTGGGGTGCCACCCTGCTCTGGATCCTCGGTGCCGGTACCGCCAGCATCCTGGCAGGCACCCCCTATGCCGGATCCTTCGGTCCAACCGACCTCACCCTGATCGCCCTCGGGATCGGTGCCGCTCTCGCGACGCTCATCGCCGTCTTCGGCTACGCCCTACTTGTGCGGGTGCAAGCGGTTCTCAGCATTCTTTCCGCCATTCTTGTGGTCGGATTTATCGCCCTCACCGTGCGGTTCGTCAACATTCCGACGGCCCTGACCGTTCCCGACAGCTCCTGGCTGGTCAGCCTCAGCGGCGCCATACTCGTCTTCAGCTTCCTCGGACTCGTCTGGGCCAATAGCGCCCCCGACCTGGCCCGTTACCAACGTCCCTTCACCTCCGCCGGAGCTGCGGCGACCGGCGCAACGATCGGATCCGCCCTGCCCAGCTTTGTTCTGATCGGCTACGGCGCCCTTCTGGCCGCCTCCGATCCGACCATTGCCGCCACCCTTCTCGATCAACCCGTCGCCGCCCTGGGGCTTCTCCTCCCCAGCTGGTACCCACTCCCACTTGTCGCCGCAACAGCACTCAGCCTGCTGTCCGGGGTCATTATCACCATGTACTCGGCCGGATTCGCCCTGCAATCAGTTGGGGTGCGGATGCCACGCGCCGCGGCAACCCTCCTGACGGGCCTCGCGCTCACCGGCCTTGC
>DASYMY010000032.1:0-6125 GCA_036008825.1 Glaciihabitans sp. | reverse complement strand
GTCGGTGACGGCTGGTGTGCCGGTTGGGATCCCGGTGGTAGCTCGCGGAGCGGTGGGAGTGGAGGTGGTTGCTGAGGTCTCGGTGGCGTCTTTTTCGCTACTGACGAGCGAGCGAGTGAGGCGCCCTGCGAGCACTCCTGCCACTGCAGCAATTCCAATGAAGGCGCCTGGCCGACGGCGGGCGAAGTCCTTGACATCTTCCAGAAGTGTTCCCGGGTCTCGATCATCGAGCCAGCTCGCAACACTTCCTGCACGACCGGCTACCTGCTGAACGAGGTCTGAGGCGACTCCGCTGCCCTCCGACCGATCTGCCATGGAGTTCAGCTCGTCGCTGAGTGAATGTAATCCACTTGCCACCCGCTTCTGCTGAACACCCGCTTGTTCACGAATTTCGCTGCTGGTCTGATTGAAAAGATCCTTGGCCTGCGTCTTTGCCTCACTGGCGACACGGCCCGCCTCGTCCTTTGCGGTACCAGTGACCTTCTTGGCAGCACCTTTTGCTTCATCGGCCACATGGCCGGCCTTCTCTTTTGCCGACTCGTCCCTTCCACCACTACCCGTAATTGGGGCCGTTGGTGGGGCTTGTTCTGTTTGAGGGACGGACGGGTAGCTGTTCGACATGTTTATCCTTTTCGTCGCTTCCACAAGGCGCGAGGACTCCCGCGCCGATGTCACCTCAGCGCCACAATGTGCCTCTGAGGCCGCCGAGGGGCATGCCACGATGGCCTCTCCCCGGCGAGCTTCATCTTCAAACCATTGCAGTCACTAAAGCGCACACCGAAAAGGGGTTGACTCACACAAAGGGTGCGACTATGGCCCCCGAACTGGGGGGCAGCACAACGAATAACGTGAGGCCGAACGGTAGATCGACTGATCCTCAAAGTCAACCCGGGTGCATTTCTCGGACCCCTTTTTAGGGTGGAATGAACGAGTGCGTGCCCGTGGACTCAACCGGAACCCACACCGGCTTCGCACGCTCTGTGGAGGCAAAAATGTTCTTTCACCGGCAAGAATTACAGTTCAACGCAACACCGGATAAACCAGACGCCGTCTACGCCCGCAAGCTTCAGGAAGTGCTCGGCGGGCAATACGGAGAGATCACCGTTGCCATGCAATATGGCTTCCAGGCATGGAATTCCCATCTCCCGGGTAAATACCGGGACCTGCTCTACGGCATCGGTGCCGAAGAAACAGGCCACGTTGAGATGCTCGCGATTATGATCGCGCAGCTGCTCGAAAAAGCTCCGCTGGGCATCACCAACGATGCCGTGCAATCCGACCCCACTGTGGCAGCGGTTGTTGGCGGCATGGATGTGCAACACGCTATCGTCGCCGGGGCTGGAGCGCGCCCGGTCGACAGCAACGGCAACCCCTGGTCGGGCAGTTACATCACCGCGAGTGGCAATCTTCTCGCCGACTTCACCGCCAACGCGAACGCCGAGATGCAGGGCAGAATTCAGGTCGCTCGTCTTTATCACATGACGGATGACTCAGGAGTGCGAGATTTGCTGTCATTCCTTCTCGCGCGCGACACCATGCACCAAAACCAGTGGATTGCCGCAGCGGCAGAGTTACGTGAAGAAGGTTACGAAGACCTGCCAGTGCCGAGCAACTTCCCGCTCAGCAAGGAGGCTCGTGAAGTGTCGTACCAGTACATCAACTTCTCCGACGGTGCAGCGGCGAGCGAAGGCTCATGGGCCAGTGGACCCACTCCCGACGGCAAAGGTGAGTTCACTTACCTTGAGACTCCAGAACCTGGGGTGCCCATGCCGCCACCCACTAAGCCTGACTCCCGCTTCTACGGAACAACGGGAGTGCCGAACATCGTGGAGAAGGCGGCAGGAGCGGTGCAAGACAAACTGAAAAAGGAGTAGCCCCAATGCCAGATGTGCCCCTCCATTCCTTCACCCCGCGAGGGTGACGAATCGGCCGCTCCACCACCGTAGCGTGCACCGTGAAAGCGTTGTTTGCACTCGAATGGAGGAGCCATCATGGCTACAACACGCACAGCACAGGGCCAGGGGGCCGGAACCCATAGCGCGGGATCCGTCTCAAGCGATACATGGGAGAACACCGAGCAAACCGGGTGGACCGGATGGGTCGTTTTTGCGGCCGTCATCATGTTAATGATGGGAACGTTTCACGTTATTCAGGGTTTTGTCGCCCTGTTCCAGGACACCTACTACCTCGTCGCTGAAACGGGCTTGGTCGTGCAGGTTGACTACACCACGTGGGGATGGGTCCACGTCCTGTTGGGTGTTCTGGTTGGCCTTGCCGGCCTCGGACTACTCTCCGGACAGATGTGGGCGCGGATTATCGCGATCATCCTGGCGTTCGGAAGCGCCATCGTGAACATCAGCTTTATGGCTGCCTACCCATTCTGGTCCCTTGCCCTACTCGCCCTTGACGTACTCGTTATCTGGGCGGTCGCGGTGCACGGCAAGGAGATGAAGAGCATCTTCACCGCCTAACCGGGCACTCGCACGCACCCGCCGGCTTAGCTCTTTGCTGCAGCCAGGTGGGTGCGTGCGGCCGCTTCCAAATGGGTGAGGTCACTGGCAATAGTGATGAAGGTAAAGCCCTGCGCAATACGCATTTTCGCAACATCACCCGCGGCGGTATGTACAGCGGGAATTTTGTCGGAGGCTCGGGCGGCAGCCAGAATCCGTTCGATCGCCGCATCAAATTCCACAGCAACATCGGGGTCGTTGGGAAACTTACCTCCCACGGCAAGACACAGGTCGCTGGGGCCGATATACACACCGTCAACGCCCTCCACCGCACAAATTTTTTCCACGTTCTCCAGGCCCTCGGCGGTTTCAATCATCACCAGAACAAGAATTGACGCGTCAGCCTCTGCCGGGGTTGGTCCAACGCGAAGCCCACTGCGCATCGGTCCGTAGGAGCGCATACCGCTGCCGGGGTAACGTGCGGCGCGTACCGCTGCAGCAGCTTCCTCGGCCGTATTTATCAGGGGAACAATTACTCCGCGGGCCCCCGCGTCGAGCGCCTGGCCGATGACCGCGGCGTTGTTTGCCTCAACACGAACAATTCCGGCAGGCCCGTGGGCAGCATCAATGGCCATCAGGTTGCTCAGAATGCCGGAATACCCCATCAATCCGTGCTGGCCGTCGAGGGCAATGTAGTCGTAGCCGACCATGCCCAGACGTTCGTTGGAGATGGGCGAATCAAGCACTGACCAGTACCCCACGATCAGTTCTTTGTTTTTTGCGCGAATAATGACGTCGGCTGCTGGGTGGGTCACAACGGGTCCTTTTCTTGAAATGCTTCGGTTCGTAACGGTACGGGTTAGCGGTTGTAATTGGGCATCGGGCCGCGCAAGGTGGCGCCCACTGCATCGCAGGCCTCGACCAGAGCGCTCTCCAGCGGCCCGTGAGCTATTGCGGCAATGTTGGCCGCCAATTGCTGAGGCTTGGACCCGCCAATCAAAATGGAAGAGGTCACCGGCTTCGACAGCAGCCACCTGAACGACAGTTCCGTGAGCTCGAGCCCTGCGGCATCCGCTATGGAACTGAGCTGGTTGATCGCCTCGAAAAGTTGGGCGTCCCAGTAGCGCTGTTTGTACATGTCGGCCAGACGGGAACCGCTGAAACGTCCCTCGGTGGGGGCGGCATCAAATTGGTGTTTACCCGTGAGCAATCCGCCACCCAGAGGGTTGTAGACCATGGTGTGCAGGCCAGTTGAGGTCGCGTATTCGGCGTATTCCTCGTCGATTCGGCGCGCGACGAGGTTGTACAGCTGCTGGGCCACAACCGGACGCGGGGCTCCAACGGTGTCGGCAAGCGCGCTCAGCTCGCTGATCTGCCAGGCGGCGAAGTTGGAGACACCAAGTGCCCCAATTTTGCCTTCCTCAACGAACCGCGCAACGGTATTGAGAGTCTCTTCCAGCGGTGTCGCTCGGTCGGGTTGGTGCAAGTAGAAGAGGTCGACCTTCTCGCGCCGCAACCGGCGCAAACTGCCCTCAAGGCTGAGCCGCAAACCCTCGGCAGATAGTGGCGAGTGCCCGCCAGCATCGAGGTGCGGCATTCCCGCCTTGGTGGCGATGGCGAGCTCATCGCGGCCCACCATGAGGTCGGCAAGGATCTCTTCGCTTGCTCCACCTGCATATCCATTGGCGGTATCAACCATGGTGATTCCGGCGTCGATGGCAGCGTCGAAGAACGTGCCAGCGCCGTGCGCGTCGACGGTGTCACCGAACGTCATGGTGCCAAGGACAAGGGTGGACATCGGAGCGGAGATGCCGGGGAGGTCAACAGTATTCATAACCACTTTTTCAACGACCTTTGTTAGACGACAGCGTTCAGAGGCTCATCGCCGCGCAGAACTCGCGCGACATCTTCCGCGACCATAACCCCCATATTGGCGTTGGCCAGATCGGAGAACGCCCCGATGTGCGGGGTGAGAATTAGGTTGGGCACCCCAAGCAGGGCACTACTGGGGCCAAGAGGTTCGGTGTTGAACGCGTCAAGGGCTGCCCCACGTAGGTGGCCGCTCACCAACAGCGCCGCGAGGGCATCTTCATCGACCAGCCCTCCGCGTGCTGCGTTGATCAGAAACGATCCCGGCTTGGTGGTGGCCAGCATTTGCGCTGAAAGGATGGGCGCAGAATTGGCACCGCCGGGCATATGCAGGCTAAGAAAATCAGCCTCGGCAACAACTTCCTCCAGGCCAACCTGCTGCGCACCCGCTTCAGCGAAGAGATGCGCGGGCAGGTAGGGGTCGTAGGCGATCACGGTCATATCGAACCCGCTCGCCCGCTTCGCAACGGCCTGGCCAATACGGCCGAATCCAACCAACCCGAGGGTGCGACCGGAAAGTTCGATACCAGGAAACCGATCCCACTTGCCCTCGAGCATCGATTGGTGCGCCGGCAGAACCTGCCTCGCCAACGCGAGCATCAGCCCAAAGGTGAGGTCTGCGACAGCGCCCGAGTTGGATCCGGGCGCGTTCACCACCCGCACCCCGGCCGCTTTAGCCGCCTCGAGGTCAATGTTGTCGACCCCCACCCCGTGCTTGGCGACCACCTTGAGGTTGGTGCCACGAGCGAAAACCTCGGCGTCCACCGTGTCCAGCCCCACAATAAGGGCGCTGGCGTCACCCACTTCGTCGGCAAGTTGCGTCGAGCTCAGCGGGTGGGCGGCTACCGGACGCCGGACCGTAAGGCCGGCATCCGCTATGGAATCCCACGGTGCATTTGATTGGGCGCCGAAACTGGGGGTGGTGATCAGGATGTTCATTAACCTATTTCCACACCAAATACTTTGAGTGCTGAGTAGATGCCGATGAGTGCAATAGCGGAGCTGCTGAAGATCAGCGCAATGGTCCAGAACGGACTGCGGCGGAACCGGCGGTCAACCGTTGGACGCAAGTTCCAGACGGCGATAACCACTGCGACGAGGAACACGCCGGAGGCGACACCACCAATCTGCACCATCAGCACGGGGGACTTGATGATGAGGAAGCTGGCGGCCCAAATGATGGGCATTCCGATCGTGAGAATGCGGATGATACGCATCCGGGTGGCGACGTTGTTCCACTCGTAGAAGCCCAAAATGCTCAACGTGTTTGCCCATAGACGCGGAACGGAGGCGGTGGAGGCGACCAGCGTGGAGAACAGCACAGCGAACGCGCCGATCAAAAAGACCCAGTAACCCCAGGTGCCCATGGTGTCGGAGTACATCCGCGACAGGGTCACAATCATGTCGTTTCCGTCGGGAACCAGTCCCTGCGGGTGCAAAACAGCGGCGCCAATGACGTAGAAGGAGAGGGTGCACAGTGTGCAGATGATCCACGACACCAGTACGTCGAGGCGCATCACCTTGATCCAGCCTTCGGCACGCTGTGCGCGTTCCTCGGTGCCATCGTCTGGCCCGGTCCAGCGGGCGTAGCCCTTTTCGAGGCACCAGTAGGTGTAGGTGGTCATCTCGTCGGCGCCAACACCGGTGATGCCGAACATGGCAATCGCGAAGCCAATAGCACCGGCGGGAAGAGCGAAGCTGAGGCCGGTGGCGAGGTCACTACCGGTGTATCCGAAGTCAGTCAGCGGTAGCCCAACGGCGAGCGCCACGGTCACGAGGGTGAAGATGACAACGGAGACGAAGCAG